>SCST01000596.1 GCA_004299465.1 Methylovulum sp.
TCGTGTTTGTAGGGTTGTCCTTGCTATTGTTATTCTGCTCTTTACCTCTCCCTTCGTCCGGCTTGAGCATTACCTCGGGCTTGCCGGACGGTTTTTCGGCATCGCCCCCTGAGCCCGAAACATCAATCGGCGTTGGGGGATTCGTGGAAAGCTCTTTTGAGCCACTATCCACCTGAGTTGGAGTTTGATCGGTCTTGACAATTTCTGACTTATGCCAGTAGATATAAACCATAGTGAAAATAGCCGCGAGTGCCACGGCAATCGATCCCAGCGTCAGCCAAACCTTGTATTTTGGAGTCATTTTCTTGATGCCCGTTTCGACAATGGGCGCGGCTGACCCGGTAATCTGTCCACTGGGCAATTTGATACTGTGGGGATGAAGCCCGGTTGCGTCAGTTACACCAATCGTCCTGCCCACCATCACCGTGCGCCCGGTGTATTCGGCTGTATGGGTCCCGGAATCATGCGCACTTAAAGCTATCGTCTCCAACGCCTGACTGAACTCTTGCATCGTCTGCTGGCGATGATTGACATTGAGGTTGAGCGCCTGCAGGATAGCGGCTTCTAATAGCGGCGAAATCTCGGGAACGATTTGCGACGGCGGCACGAGTTCCTTGCCCGCGACACGCTCATGCGCTGCCGGTGGGTTTTCGCCGGTCAGTAAGGCGTAAAAGGTTGCGGCCAGCGCATAAATATCCGAGCGTTCATCGGTGCCAGTACCCATGGCCTGTTCAGGAGGACTGAAACCATGCGTTGCTGCCCGACCCAGGGTGCGAGTCATCGTGGCGGGCTTCGATTCCTTGGCGATGCCAAAATCGATCAGCATGATGCGCCCGGTTTCATCCAGCAGGATATTGTCGGGTTTGAGATCGCGGTGAATAATGGGCGGGTCTTGCGAATGTAGATAAATCAAGACTTCGCAAAGCTGGCGCATCCAGGGCAGCAGCTTGGCTTGCGGGATACGCTGCTCCGGGTATTGCTTGCGTTCGCCGCCCAGGGTGCGACTGCCGCCGAATTCCAGCACCAGATAGACCATGCCGTCTGTAACATTGTGATCAATGATGTCAGGGATGGACGGATGATTCAGCCGGCTTAACAGCGTGGTTTCATATTCATCGAACAGCAGTTCCGGCACTTCCTTGATAGCACGGCGTTTACCGCTCAGACGAAGATCCTCGACCAGATAGGTCGCGCCGAAACCGCCCTTGCCCAATACTGAGTTAACTTGATAACGGTTTTCAATAGTGTCGCCTACACCGCGTAGCCAGCCAAAAATACCGCGTATGACGCCATTGGCGGCAACATCAAGATGTGCCAGTTCCAGATTACATTGAGAACAACGATATTCGCGCTTGACCAGTACATCCAGTTCATTGGTTGTGCCGCAAGCAGGACAGATATGCAGTTCCGGTTGTTCCCGTATTTCTTCCAGGGGTCTATTCATTTTCGTCGATCCTTTAATTTAAGACCAAGCACCGCGATAACGAGAAACACACACCCAAGCACAGCAACCATCGCTAAATCAGCACCGTATGTACTCAAAATCGGCTGACCAGCCATGTCCAAAGCCGAGCGGCTTGCAGAACTCAAGGTGGTTTTCATCGCATCCAGCGCCCAAAGCGAAATCATGCTGGATTTTGCCACCCACAATCCGGCATCTCCCAGGCGCACGACCGCATTCGATAACACAACCTGCGGGATCAATAAAATCGGTGCCAGGGCAACAGCCTTGTCATTGGAATCGACGAAAGCACTAACGGCCAACCCCATGCACGTCGCCGCCATGCCCGCAGTAAACAAGGCGACTACACGCCCGATATAACTGCCGGGCAATGCAACCAGCAGGGATACGATCCCCATCAGCAAAGCGCACTGAATCAGGCACAAAACAGCCAGTGGCAGGAGCTTGCTGGTCAGGTACGGCATGATGCGCAGATTCACCGAGCGTTCACGGAGATAAACAGGTAATTCCTTGACCAGTTCACGCGCCGAATTAAGCGTGCCAAACCAGATAGAAGACAATACGAGAATAAAAAATATCTGGCTCTCCGCCGCTGCACGTTGGGCCGGCAAGCCTTTTGTATCAAATACCAGACCAATAACGACAGCGATCAAGGGTGCTTGTAGCAGCAGGATCAGAAGATTTTTTTGATCGGAAACAATCAGATCGAGGTAGCGGCGCATCAGCGTGCTTGTCTGTCGCCAGTCGAACCAGTGAATACGGTTTTTGACAGTATTTAGTTCCGTATGCGTGTGTGTTGTGCTGTTATTGGGGTCATAGCTGGACAGCCGATCCAGGATATACGTCTGGTAATAAGCGGATTGCCGATAACTTTCCTCCCAGAAGTTCCCGATGCTGGATTCCAGCAGTTCATACACATCTGAAAGGCGCTGGACGCCAAAGTAACCGGCAGCCTCTTTGGATGGGCCGAAATAAACCAGCTTGCCTTTGTGCAGCAAAATCACCTGATGACAGACATCGATATTTTCCAGCGTGTGGGTGACACAAATCACGGTTTTTTGATCCGCCGCCAGATCGGCGAACAAACGCATCATGCGCTTGTCGGTACCCGCGTCCAGACCGCTGGTCACTTCGTCAAGGTACAGGATATTCGGATTAGCCACCAGTTCCACTGCTAGGCTCACGCGTTTGAGCTGCCCTCCGCTCAAGGGCGCAGGCGTGTCGATGGGCAACGCCGCCTTTTCCGCCGCTGCGAGACAGGAAGTCGAGTAGTCCCCAGAAGCGATAGGGCTGGGCGTTTTCACGAAGCGCTTTTTGCGTAGTGAAAATGCAAAGCATCCCGAAATCG
>SCST01000597.1 GCA_004299465.1 Methylovulum sp.
GAAGCTTCCAAAACAGCTTCGGATACCGTGGCGAACACCATTACCCAACCGGCTAAATATAAGGTGTCCTGAGCCGGCGTCCGTCCTTTCCGGTTGCCCTCCTGCCGACAACGCCGCCGCGCCGCTTCTGCCGCCTCGGGCGGTAAGCGTTGGGCATGGATTATGCCTTGGCAGCTACGTCCTTTACTGTGCAGCCACACCGGTATGCTGACAATATCACCGGTTGCTTTCCGAAGGTGGTCGGCTACCTTTAACCGGTGTTCCGGCAGGAGATCACAAGTCAACGAGTCTGCTTGCCGAAGATACAGAGGCATAGCGGTCGGTTGCAGCCGTACCAATACGTTAACGGCTTGCTCATGGCAGTCAAGGATGGCCGCAGGATGATTGTAACCGCGATCAGCCAGCACAACATCGCCTTGGGTAAAACGCAGGGCTACCTCATTTGACTTTTAAATTTACTGCTAAATCAATAAGTTGTAATTTTAAGCGCCATTTGAAAGTGTTTTTTATGCTTGTGGCATATTGATTTTAAAAAGCTTTTATTTTAATGAGGTGACCCTGCATACTGTTTCTATCTGGCAGTACGCGTTAAATAGATATGGTATACTACTTGCTGAAAGAGTTGGCTGAGCAGTCGCTGTTTTATCATCACGATAAAATGGAGGAAAGTCCGGGCTCCATTGGGCAGGGTGCCAGGTAACGCCTGGGAGGCGTGAGCCTACGGAAAGTGCCGCAGAAAATATACCGCCGGGCGCCTTGGCGTCAGGTAAGGGTGAAAAGGTGCGGTAAGAGCGCACCGCGCAACTGGTAACAGAAGTGGCATGGTAAACCCCACCCGGAGCAAGATCAAATAGAGGAACAGACGCGTGGCCCGCGCGGTTCCTGGGTAGATTGCTTGAGCTGCAAGGTGACTTGCAGCCTAGATGAATGGCTGTTCTCGACAGAACCCGGCTTACAGGCCGACTCTTTCTTCCTTCTAGTGTTTTTGTCATTTTTAGCATGCGCTTGCATGCTTTTTCATAGATCCCGTTAATTAGTCAGCCCAAAATCCGTTCCGGTATTTATTGCCGCTGAGTTGTTTTATTCCCGCCGTTTTACCTTAAAAACCCTTGCCACCCCCCTATACGACTTCCTTCAAGTTTCTCTTCAATAAAATTACACATTTTGTTGATAAATCATGGAATTTATTTTGTTCTGTTTTACGTGTTTTAACACCTCGCCGCATGACGTGTAAGTCATTGTCAAAAAAGAAAGATTCTAAGCAAAAATCGTTCTTGACTAAGCGGCAATTGAATTCTATAGTGGGGCAAAGTGGGGAAGAGTGGTTTAATCTTACTGGGAAATGGTTTTTTTAGGGTTTGAGGTGGATTTTGTTCCGTGGCATCAGCGCGATTAACCTGGACGATAAGGGCCGTCTTGCGATTCCAACCCGCTACCGGGAGGAGTTACAGGAGTGTTGCGAGCGCCAGATGGTCGTAACGGTTGCCGTCAATGAGCGCTGTGTCGGGGAAGCCGGTTGTTTATGGCTTTATCCGCTGCCTGAATGGGAAAAGCTTGAACAAACCATCAGTAAATTACCCACGTTAAACAAAATGGCCGGCAAGTTGAGGCGATTCCTTATCGGTAATGCCTCCGAATGTGAAATGGATGGACAGGGTCGCCTGCTATTGCCGGAAAAACTCAGGAAGTTTGCCGATATGGATAAAAAGCTGGTATTGGTCGGGCAGCTCAACAAGTTTGAGATTTGGAATGAAGCCGCATGGCATGCAAAAGAGCAGGATTGGATGGCTGGTGATGATAATGAAGGGCTGGAAGAATTAGGGACTTTGTCGTTCTAAATGCTTTTTTCTAAATAAACGGGGGAGAACTGTTGGTGGAACATTTGCCCGTGATGTTTGCGGAAACACTGCAGCAGTTAGCCATTAAGCAAGACGGCATTTACCTGGATTGCACATTCGGGCGCGGCGGACATAGTCAAGGCATCTTAAGCCGGCTCGGTGAGTCGGGCCGCTTGTTGGCGCTGGACCGGGATTGGACGGCGTGTGATTCGGCTTATGCGCGTGAATTGCTTAAAGATAAACGGTTTACGCTTAAACATAGCTGCTTTTCACAATTGCAAAGCATCGTCGAACACGAAGGCCTGTCCGGCGGTATAGATGGTATTTTGATTGATCTGGGTGTGTCGTCGCCGCAATTGGACGATCCCGGCCGAGGCTTCAGTTTTTTGCGTGACGGGCCGCTGGATATGAGAATGGATATTGCAACAGGGCGATCTGCGGCAAGTTGGCTGGCGAATGTCGACGAGAAAGAGCTGGTCAGGGTGCTATTTGATTTTGGCGAGGAGCGTTTTGCACGGCGCATAGCCAGGGCGATTATTGATAAAAGAGCGCAATCGCCTATTACCACGACAAAGCAATTGGCCGACCTGATTGCAGACGCGGTGCCTGTGAGAGAAAAACACAAGCATCCCGCAACGCGTTCATTCCAGGCCATACGCATTGAAATAAACAACGAACTGGACGAATTAAAGAATGCCCTGGCGCAATCGGTCCAGGTATTGAAGCCCGGAGGCCGGCTGGTAGTGATTTCTTTCCATTCATTGGAGGATCGCATCGTAAAACGCTTTTTCAGGGCCGAATCCGGTGCGAAATATAACCCCGGCAAATTACCGATCAAGGAAGCCGATATAGCCAGAGGCGTATTGAAGACGGTAGGCAAGGCGATAAAAGCAGGGGCGGAGGAGATCGCCCGGAATGCCAGAGCGCGTAGTGCGATCATGCGGGTAACGGAGAGGGTTTAGGGCTATGTTCCGGTTTTGGGGAATGGGTGCGTTATTCGTGGTGTTGCTGGTATCCGCTTTGGCTGTTATTTACAGTAAGTATTACTCGCGTTTGGTTTTTATCGAAATCCAGCAGCAGGAAAAGGCGCTGGATCAGTATGAAGTCGAATGGGGGCAGATGCAATTGGAACTGACGATGTTGGCTGAACAGAACCGGGTAGAGCGGGTGGCGTTGGAAGAATTGAAACTGGTCATGCCCTTACGCGAGAAAATTATTTATTTAAAACCCTGATGCTGGATTTTCGATTTAAAAACAAGGTGCCACGACCGAACAGTGACTTTTCCGCCAGAAGGAAATTCCTGATCGTCTTCATGATGGGCTGTATGGCGCTGTTGGTGAGCCGGGCTGTTTACCTGCAAGTCTTCGAGAAAGAGTTCTTGAAGGATCAGGGTGATGACCGGCACGTTGATGAAGTAGCGATTCCGGCATACCGGGGGATGATCAAGGATAGGAATGGCGCGCCGCTGGCGGTGAGCACGCCGGTCGAGTCCATTGCGATCAATCCCAAGGAGCTTAAAGCCGATGACAAGAGTCGGCTCAAGCAGATGGAAAAGGAATTCAGGCTTAAGCAGGCTATAGAAAAACTGACGGATCGCGATAAAGCGCAAGTGCTGAATGACTATCACCATGAACGGGCGTTGAAACTCAGGCAAATGGATAAATTGCTGAGATTACCGGCAGAAAAGATCACTGCATTGCTGAATGAAGAGCCGCCCAGGCCTTTTGCTTACATTGCCAGGAGGATAGATCCGGGATTAGGCGAGCAGATAAAAGAATTAAAACTGGCCGGTGTTTATTTCGAACGTGAATTCAAGCGCTTTTATCCCGCCGGTGGCGTTTCCGCGCATCTGGTCGGGTTTACCGATGTTGAGGAAGTGGGGCAAGGCGGCCTGGAGCTGGGATACGAAAAGGTATTAAAAGGCATACCGGGCAGCAAGCGGGTCATCAGGGACGGACAGCGGCAAATTATCGCCGATGTCGAGAACATCAGGGCGCCGGTCACCGGGAAAAACCTGGAGCTGAGTATTGACCAGCGTATTCAATACCTGGCCTATAAAGAATTGCAGCTCGCCGTTAATGCCAACAATGCCAAATCGGGAACGCTGGTCATACTGGATGCGAAAAATGGCGAGATATTGGCGGTTGCCAATCAGCCGTCGTTTAACCCGAATACGAGGAAAAACCTCAAGGAATATTTTTACCGGAACCGGGCATTGACCGAAGTGTTCGAGCCGGGGTCCACGGTAAAACCCTTTGTGGTTGCCGCGGCTTTAGACGGTGGCTATGTTAAACCGAATGATTTGTTCGAGACGCACGGCATATTCCAGGTTGGGCATCATACCGTCAAGGATGTGCATAACTACGGTACGCTGGATTTGACGCATGTGCTGAAGAAATCCAGCAATATTGCCGTTAGCCAGATGGCGTTGAAAATGCCGCCGAAATATTTCTGGAATATATACCACAAGCTCGGTTTCGGAATGTCACCGGGTTCCGGGTTTCCGGGAGAAGCCGGCGGCAGTTTGCTGGATTATCATCGATGGCATGATTTTGAACGGGCGACGCTGTCCTTCGGCTATGGCGTCAGCACATCGGCTTTACAGCTGGCGAGGGCTTACACCGCGCTTGCCGATGACGGCATCCTGCATTCTGTAAGCTTGCTGAAGCGCGATGAAGATATTGACGAAAAACGGGTGTTTTCAGCAAAAACGGCCAGGCGCGTCAGGGCGATGATGGAACATGTGATTATGAAAGACGGCACGGCGTATGAAGCCAGGGTCGATGGCTACAGCGTGGCCGGTAAAACCGGGACGGTCAAGAAATCGAGCGGTAAAAGCGGCTATGTCGACAAAAAATATTTTTCGGTGTTTGCCGGCATAGCGCCCGCCAAAGACCCGCGCCTGGTTATGGTCGTGATGATAGACGAGCCGTCGGCCGGGCAATATTACGGCGGTTTGGTTTCGGCGCCGGTGTTTTCGAAAGTGATGACGGGAGCCTTAAGAATGCTCGATATAGCGCCGGACCAGGAAGAGACGATGCCGGTTTTATTAACGCAGGCCCATTGATCAATCCAAGCCGATAAAGCGATGTGATAAACGCCGATGAAACTGAAAGAGCTGTTGGCAGGCCTGGTTTTTACCTCAAACCGGCCTGGCCGCGAAAACGAACTATCCATTAACGGCTTGGCGCTGGATAGCCGGGCAATTGTTGACGGTAATGTCTTTATTGCGCTGGCCGGCGCCAAGCAGCACGGTCTGACTCATGCCGTACAGGCGATTAACAGCGGCGCTTGCGCCGTTATTTTTGATCCTGCCGGTAACGGTAAGCAGTTGGCCGCATCGATTAACAATCATGGTGTGCCGATGATAGCCGTCGACAAGCTCGGGCTGTTGGTCGGAGAAATAGCGGCACGATTTTATGGTAACCCTTCGCATTATATCGATGTGATCGGCATTACCGGCACAAACGGCAAAACCTCATGCAGCCAGTTTTTGGCGCAATCACTGGATGATTGCGGCATTATCGGGACGTTAGGCTGGGGGGCGTGGGGCAGCTTGAATAAAACGGTCAATACCACGCCGGATGCCTTGTCTGTGCAGCGGATACTTGCGGCGTTATGGCAAGATAAAAAACAGGCGGTTGCGATGGAAGTGTCATCGCACGGCCTGGAACAGGGGCGGGTTAATGGTCTGAGCTTTAAAGGCGCGGTATTTACCAATATCAGCCGCGATCACCTGGATTATCACGGCACAATGGAAGCCTATCTTGACGCCAAACTGGCGTTGCTGGCCAAGCCCGGTCTGGCCTTTGTCGTCGTCAACCTGGACGATGCGGCCTGCGACCGGATCATTGCCGCCACACCGGATACGGCTAAGGTCTGGGGCGTCAGCGTCGACGGAAAAACCTTAACATCAGGCGAGACCCTGTTTGCAAAGCATGTCCTGCATAAAGCAGAAGGTATCGAATTTGACGTGTACTGGCGGATGGAATGTCAGCAGGTGACGGTGCCGCTATACGGTGATTTTAATATTGAAAATGTGCTGCTGGTGTTAGCGGTGATGTTGGCTATGGGCGTAGGCTTCTCCGAAGCGGCCAAGCGACTGGCGCTGGTAAAACCCGTAGAAGGTCGTATGGAGCGCTTCGGCGGCGACGGGCAGCCGCTGGTGTTTGTTGATTATGCGCATACGCCGGATGCACTGGATAAGGTGTTAGCCAGTTTGCGCAAGCATTGCAGGCAGGCTTTATGGGTAGTCTTCGGCTGCGGCGGCAATCGCGACAGCGGCAAGCGTCCGTTGATGGGCGCGGCGGCGGAGCGCTGGGCGGATCATTTGATTGTTACCGATGACAATCCGCGTTTTGAAAACAGCGCTGCGATTATCGACGAAATCCTGGCAGGTTGCCGCTTGGACAAGGTTGAAGTGGTCCGGGACAGGGAGCAGGCGATACGCAATGCGATAGCCAGGGCCGCAAATAATGACTGTATTGTGATAGCCGGTAAAGGCCATGAAGATTACCAGGAAATAGAAGGCGTCCGGGTTCCGTTTAGCGACAGGGATATTGTTATTGACGCCTTGCAGAATAGCAGGATACGCATTTATCCCCGGAGGGTAACGCGTAGCTCCTGACGTTAATGGTGCGCATCCTTTGGGGGACAACTGCGCACCTTACGCCAATGATCTTAAAAAAATGATGACCGGATAGATATGAAGATGATGCTGAGCGAGATTGCCGGGCATGTGCGCGGAAAGCTGGTTGGTGCTGATGTAGCCGTCACGTCGACCAGCATAGACACGCGCTCGATACAGCCGGGGCAGCTCTATGTGGCGATCAAGGGCGAGCAGTTCGACGGCAATGATTTTGTCGAACAGGCCGAGCAGGCGGGTGCGATTGCCGCCATCGTGCATTCCGGTGTTACGGTAAATATCCCGCACATTATCGTTGACGATACCCGCCTGGCCTTGGCCGAACTGGCCGGTGCGTGGCGGCGGCAAGCGGCGGTTCCGGCAGGTTGCATTGGTTCCCTACCGACTGCGACACTTCCACCATCCCTGGCGGTCGGTCGCATCGGTTCCCTACCGATTGCGACACTCCCACCATCCCTGGCGGTCGTCGGGGTTACCGGTAGTAACGGCAAGACGACCGTCAAGGAGATGACGGCGGCGATACTGGGCGCTTCTGAGACTGGCAGTGACGATGTCTTGTATACCCAAGGCAATTTGAATAATGACATCGGCGTGCCGTTAACGCTGCTGCGGCTGAACGAGCGGCAGCGCTATGCCGTGATTGAAATGGGCGCAAACCATCCCGGCGAAATTGCCTATACCAGCCGCTACGCTGAGGCCGATGTCGTCATACTGAACAATGCGGGTGCCGCGCATATAGCAGGGTTCGGCAGTCTCGACGGCGTTGCAGAGGCAAAAGGCGAAATCATCGCGACGCTTAAACAGGATGGCGTTGCCGTGCTTAACCGCGATGACGCCTATTTCGACTACTGGAAATCGCTCGCAGGCCACAGGAAAGTGCTGTCGTTCGGCTTGAGCGACGCAGCGGATGTCAGGGCTAAAGGCATCACGACAGCGATTCGCGATAACGCGTTTGCAACGACGTTTGAACTGTTTACGCCGCAAGGCGCGCAAAGCTGCGTGCTGAAGCTGGCCGGCCGGCATAACGTGGTTAATGCCTTGGCGGCAACGGCGGCGAGCCTGGCGCTAAACATCAGCTTGGCGCAAATTGTCCGGGGACTCTCCAGCGTAAAGCCGGTTACCGGGCGTTTGCAGCTCTTGGTCGGCCGCCTGGGCAATAGGATTATCGATGACAGCTATAACGCCAACGCGATGTCGCTGGAAGCCGGCCTGGATGTGCTGGCCGGCTGTGCATCCAGGCCGTGGCTGGTGTTGGGCGCTTTCGGCGAATTGGGGCCGGACAGCCCGAAAATCCACCAGGACATAGGCGGGCTGATTAAGGCCCGCGGCGTGCTCAGGCTGCTTGCAACCGGCAATGACGCGAGGAATACGGTGCAGGCTTTTGGAAACGGTGCGACTTTCTTTGATACGCAAAGCGACTTGATAGCCGCGCTGCAGCAAGAGCTTAAAGGTGATGAAACGCTATTGATTAAGGGATCAAGATCGCAGCGCATGGAAAATGTAGCGGCAGCCCTGGTTGAGAACTTTAGGACTTGAATGAGCAGGAATTAAACGATGTTACTTTACTTGGCAGACTATTTAATGAGCTTCGACAGCGGTTTCAGGGTTTTTCATTACCTGACGTTCCGGGCCATTCTCGGCGTATTAACGTCATTAATGATCTCGTTCATCATCGGGCCGGTAATGATCAGGAAATTAAGAGGCAACAAGATAGGCCAAAGCATTCGCGAGCTGGGTCCGCAATCGCATTACGAAAAAGCCGGAACGCCGACTATGGGCGGCGCATTGATCTTGATAGCGATTGCCATCAGCACATTGCTCTGGGCGGACCTGGGCAATCGCTATATCTGGGTCATTCTGCTGGTTACGATGGGTTACGGCATCATCGGCTTTATCGATGATTACCGGAAAGTAGTCAAGCGCAACAGCGACGGCCTGTCGGCCAGGACGAAATACCTGTGGCAGTCGATCATCGGCATGACGGCCGCCGTTTTTTTATACAACACGGCGGTATTGCCGGCGGAAACGCAATTTATCCTGCCGTTTTTTAAAGACGTTATGCTGGACATGGGCTGGATGTACATCGTGCTGAGCTATTTTGTCATCGTCGGCACCAGTAACGCCGTCAATTTAACCGACGGCCTGGATGGCCTCGCGATCATGCCGACGGTGATGGTGGCTTCCGGCTTGGGCGTGTTTGCCTATCTTTCCGGACATATTGAGTTCTCGCAATACCTGGCGATTCCGTACCTGCCCAATGCCGGCGAACTGATCGTGTTCTGCGCGGCGCTGGTGGGCGCGGGATTGGGATTTTTATGGTTTAACACCTATCCAGCGATGGTTTTCATGGGCGATGTCGGCGCACTGGCCTTGGGAGGGGCGCTAGGCATCCTGGCGGTGCTGGTCAGGCAGGAAATCGTGCTGATGATCATGGGCGGGGTGTTCGTCATGGAAACCCTGTCGGTCATTATTCAAGTGGCTTCTTTCAAAATGACCGGCAAGCGGGTTTTTCGCATGGCGCCGATACATCATCATTTTGAATTGAAAGGTTGGCCGGAACCGCGGGTTATCGTGCGGTTCTGGATTATCACCGTTATTTTGGTATTGATTGGTTTGGCGACATTAAAGTTGAGATAACAATGGAAACGGCAGCGACTTTAGAATTATTGAATCACAGTCATTTTGGTATTGATTGTTGGTTTAGTGACATTTTGGCGACATTAAAGTTGAGATAATAATGGAAACGGCAGCGACTTTAGAGTTATTAAAAAAGCATTTTGAGCTGGATCCGCAAAGCGCCAAGGTCTTGGTCGTCGGGCTTGGCAGCACAGGAATTTCGGTTGCGCATTATTTACGGAATATGGGCTTTAGCTTCGCGATTATCGACAGCCGTGACAAGCCGCCGTTAATCGATGAATTTGCTGAAATTATGCCCGATGCGCCGGTCTTTACCGGCGGTTTTGATGATGCCGCTTTTAAG
>SCST01000923.1 GCA_004299465.1 Methylovulum sp.
GACACAATCATGGAAGCAGCCGGGATGAACATAGCTCTGCTGATAATGCTGCTCATTGTCATTATGACTTTGGTGAACCAGGCATAAGCGGGTGCGTGAGGGTCCCATCCTTTGAGGTCCTAGATCTGGGATATCAATGGGTGGGACCCACACACCCTGTGGATCGACGCCCCCTTCACCGGGGCGTAGGGGCTTGAACAAGGAGGTAGCAGAAGGAAGTAGGGTAGGGTAATGAAGGAGTTTGCGTCGATTGGTTTGGCAGTTCTGTTAGCGGCATCCGGACCCTCGCAGGCATGGGCCCACGGTGGCGGTGGCGGTGGGATCACAGAGGGTGATCTTTGCTCGAGGGAAAAGGGGCATCAGTTGGTTCACTTCAGCGCCTATCAGCGTGCGACTGCGGGAGCGGCCTCTCAGCTTGCTCAGCTCAAGGAGCTCAAGGATGCGGATCTGAAGCGGTACGTTGATGCGCTCAAGGAGGAGTTTCAGTCCTACTGCCGGGACATCCCGAGTACGGGAAAGGTGACGCTGACCTTTGATCTCATCAGCGATACGCTTCGAACGATTCCGGTGGCTGTCCGGGTCGTTGAGGTGACGAACAGCGGCGAGTCCGGAACAGTCCTGGAGATCCCGCAGCAAGTCTATCCCTCAGGCGTGGTGAGAGCGGAGGCGGAGTTTACGAAGGCCGGGAAATACCAGGCCATCGTCGAGGAGCACCATGCGGATCGAGCCCCTCTCGTGGGTGCCGCGGAGGCGGCAAGCCATAGTCACGATGGGGTTGTGGCGGTAGGTCAGCACGCAACTGCGGGAGAGGAAGAGGCGTACCATGCCTACGATTCGACCTTTAGCTTCCCCTTTACAGTCGGACTGAAGACAACCAGGGCTGCTGGTGGTGCTTCGTCCATGATGAGCAATCCAGCTATCTTGGTGATGACCATAGCAGGTATGGGTATCGGCACCGTGCTCTATGTAAGACGAAGGAAGAAAGTGGCCTGAGAAATACTGTATAAAACGGCCGGCAAAAAATTAACCCTCTCGCGATGAGATGAAATCACGTGAGAGGGTTAATTTTTTGCTGAAAGTACTGAGCTGAGCGCTAAGCTATATCCGTCAGGCCGGTGGCAGGTGGTACCGGCACCGACGGGGAGCCTGGCGCAGCAGCAGCTTCGGCGCCTGCTTCACCGCTGGTTGGCCGCGATGCCTCCAGCGACACCACCTTCCCCGCCATGACGTCGTCCAGCTCCTCCGCAAATAGGGTTTCGCGCTCGATCAGGGCCTTCGCCACCCGCTGCAGCTTCTCCCGGTTCGCCTCGATTGTCTGGCGAGCGACTTGGTAGGCCTCGTCGAGGATGCGACGGACCTCCTGGTCGATCTGGTAGGCGATCTCTTCACTGTAGTTGCGACTGTCGATCATATCGCGGCCGAGAAAGACCGGCCCACCCTGCCTGCCCAGCGTGACGGGACCGATC
>SCST01000598.1 GCA_004299465.1 Methylovulum sp.
CTCCGAGCTTTTAGCGTTTCGTGACCTGGTAGCCAGCCATGTAGATAATATAACGGTGGTCGGTTATGTCCGACCGCCCAAAGGCTATATGGAAAGCTCTTTTCAAGAAAAACTGAAGCATGCCAACACCAGAAAACTGGAGCTCGAAGAGCATTACCCGAATTACCGGATCAGGATAGAAAAACTTGATAAGGCTTTTGGCCTGGACAATGTACTGCTCTGGAGATTCGACCCGTCCACATTCCCTAACGGCTGTGTCGTACAGGATTTTTGCGCACGGCTGGGCATAGATTTTCCGGTGGCATCCATCAAAAAGATTAACGAAAGCCTGTCGCGTGAGGCGATAGCATTTTTGTACACTTATCTTCAGTACGGCCCAGGCATTCCGGCCGATCAACGCATTGACCTGGACAACAGACTGCTGACGGAGCGTCTCGCAACATTGCGCGGCAGTAAAATGCGCTTTTCATGGCATGCCGTGCTCCCGATACTGAAAGAAAACCGGGACGATATTGGCTGGACAGAGAGAAGAATGGGTGAGTCCCTTAAAATAGCGCAGGAAAAAGAAGCCAGGGAAGATAATGCGATTCGCTCTGAAGAAGACTTCCTGGTCTACAAACCCGACGACTTACGGTGGCTGGCCGAACAATTAGGCGCTGATTATGAAAAACGCTGGCATCCGGAAATGACGCCGCAGGAAGTCGCCGACTGGATGCACATATTGCGCACCAAACTGACAACAGAAGCCGGCCTGGCAGCCATCGATCATCATACTGCGAACGCAGCCCTCCCTCCTTTGAAAGGGCCAACAAGAGAAAAGATAACGATCACTGCGCTTGTTCAACAGGCCAAGCAAACCGTACCTGAACTGGAAAGCCTTCCCGATGATAAAGCCGCTGCATTGCTTGGCGAGGTATTCAGGCAAGTTGGCCAATATATTCATAATACCGAGGAAGGCGCATTGCATATCGACGGCCTGGGGAAAATTCTGGTTCGGCAAATAAACCAGGCAAAAAATGGGCAACGAGTAACGACTAAACGGGCGCTATTAAACATAGCGAAAGATGCATTAGTCGACCAGCTATAGAGTGAATAGTCCGCAATCCATGAAAAAACTATATCCAGTCCTATCAAAACTTTCAAAGCGCAATGCGCCCGACAAGAAAAAAACCGCCGTCAAGGGCTATATCGAATCCATCAATAACCGCCAGCTTCAGGGTTGGGCTATTCATATGGAAAACAAGCCATTAACACTGTCTCTACGTCTTAATGACAAGTCTTATCCGCTAAGCCCGGCGTGGAATAAACGAAGTGATGTGGCCGTCAAGCTTGGCGATGATGCCTTCCTGCTATCAGGCTTCGTGATTGATGTGCCGGAAGCCCTCCTCAAGGTATTTGCGCTGGCGCGCCAACAAGGTGCCGTTATTGATGTGATTGCCAATGATGTCCCCCTGGGTCATCTTGAAAAACCATTGGATACGGCGACCCTGATAGAGGCGAGCAAGCCCGGATTACCCAAACCATATACGACTAAAACAAACAACCCTCCCAATCCAGTGAAAATCAATAAATTATTTGTGTGCATAGGCGCCCAGAAATCAGGGACCTCCTGGCTTTTTGAAAATTTAAGCCAGGATCACCGCTTCTCCAGATGTCCATTTGTTAAAGAAATCCATTACTTTGACACCCTTTATAAAAATAGCCGGCATCTCAATAATTGGCGAGCTAACTTTTTTCTCCAGCTTTGCCAAGGCAACCAGGCCCGATTGAAACCTTTTCTGTCGGCATGGCTTTCCGGCGACACCGATAGATTTAACAAACTGCTCAACGAATCCACCGGCAATAATAAGGTGCTGGCGCGCAGATTTGGCTTATTGTTGAATGAATTGACCGATGACTGGTATGCCGACCTGCTGCGCACCCATAAAGGCCAGGAATATGCCCTGGATATTACGCCGGATTACGCCGTCATCGGCAAGAAGGGCTTCGAACATATCAGATCAATTGCCAATGACGTGAAGATCTTGTTTATCCTGAGAAATCCTGTCGACAGGGCGTGGTCTGGGCTACTGCAAGGAAAAAAACAGCTTCCCGGCGGAATATCCGGCTTCCTTGACGAAAAAGGCGCGGATATTGATTATTTATTTAAGGCATCGAGCTCCGGCCCTGATGTAGGCGCCAGGAATAATTACCTGATGACCCTGAAAGCCCTCGACGCAGCCGGCCTGCTCGACGGACGCGTACTGATCAAGTTTTATGATGAAATAGCCGATACGCCCGAACACTTAATCGGCGATATCTACCAGTTTTTAGGTATCCCCGCCCCTTCAATGGATATTTTTTCAGCGACATTGAGAAGCAAGGTTTATGCAACGCAGAAAACAGTCATGCCGGCCAGGCTCAGGGCCAGGCTCAAAAATCATTATTCAGGCATGCTCAAAGAGATAAACGACCGGTTTGTCAAAATACCGGATAATTGGCTGTAGCTTGCCAGAAGACAGAATATTGTGTGGCTTCGCCACGCTTTTTTTAAACAAGAGCGCCGCTTGCGGCCCAACTATCTGTCCTCTGAAATCTGTCCTCTGGCACGTGCCGTTGAATTTATAAAAGTGAATATTATGAAAATTGCAGGTCAGGCTCGAATAGAACATAACATGCTTGAAATCGCTTTCGCCCCTGAAGCGGTTTATATACCCGCAGGTAACGGCTATCCGGGCGGCTTGTTCGATACTGACCTCAAGCCGATACGCCAGGCGCTCAGCCGCCGCGGAAACGATATTCGCTTGTCCCGACCGATTACCGATGACATCGATTTTAGCGCTCTCCCGCTAATTCAAAGTGACAGGCCTTATTTTTTCATCGGTGAAATAAATCCGCATTTCGGACATTTTTTGCTCGAATCAACGGCGAGACTATGGCCCTTGC
>SCST01000599.1 GCA_004299465.1 Methylovulum sp.
GCCTTGCTCTATGCCTTGCTCCATGCCTTGTTTTATGCCTTTTTCCAATCCCAGCTCAAATGAAGGTAATTTCTCTATATCAAATTGTGTAATCATCGTTTCGGCCTCTTTAATATAAGGTTTCAAGTCCCTGTTTTCGGATAAAATCTCCATCATGCTCAGGTATTCCCTGAAGCGTTTAGGCTCGAATTCCAGTTTCTGGTGGAGCTGCCGCACGATGCGATTAACCGCATCACGCTTGCTGTGTTGTTTAAAGTCACCCAGAATAGCGAGGACCATCGCATCGGGACTGTCTTGACCAAGCAAATCCTGATAATCAATATCGTGCATATCGATGATAGTGTAACGGTAGTCCAAACCATCATCTTTTTTATGCGCGAGCATGGACAGCTTTTCCGCACCGATATAAATCAGGTATTGTTGTACCGGAATATCGGGATAAGCAAAACACACATCCGTGTAATACCTGAGCATCCGTAATGCCATGACCGGGTCATTGTTATTCTGGATTTCTATATGCAGGATAAAACAGTGGGCCTGCCGCTTTACTTTGGCGACCACATCGGCGCGGCGGTCTTCCACGCGTTGCTGTTCCGTGGCTAAAAGCTCTAATTCGTCCGCTGTTATCGGCAAGCCCAGCAGGTAAACGGCCAGATCCACGGCAATGCGCTGGATTAGCTGTTTACTGATAATGTCTTTTTGTCCCACTGGCTTGGCCTTTTGTGATAACGGACTTCATAATCCGACTTGCTCCGTACTTGGCAATAGGATCGCTGTGTACGCAATGGAAACATGCGCACCTGCCCGGTAATGCAAGCGTTAATTCTTATGTTGATCCAGGTTAAACGCCGCATGCAAGGCTCTCACCGCAAGTTCCAGGTATTTTTCATCAACAACCACCGAAATTTTAATTTCCGATGTGGAAATCATACGGATGTTGATACCTTCGGCGGCCAGTGTTTTAAACATCGTACTGGCTATGCCGGCATGTGAACGCATACCGACACCGACGATAGAGACCTTAACGATACTGTCATCGCCGGTAACCGCCCTGGCACCTAATTCAGCACAGGTCTGCTCCAGTATGCCCTTCGCACGCAAGTAGTCGTTACGATGCACCGTAAAGGTAAAATCCGTGGTCTTATCATCGGCGATATTCTGGATAATCATATCCACTTCAATATTGGCATCGGCAATCGGGCCCAGGATTTTAAACGCCACGCCCGGCAAATCCGGTACGCCAGTAATCGTCAGTTTTGCCTCATCGCGATTAAACGCGATTCCCGAAATTAAAGCACTTTCCATTGGTGATTCCTCGTAAGTGATGAGTGTCCCACACCCTTCTGTAAATGATGATAAAACGCGCAACGCAACGTTATATTTTCCTGCAAATTCAACTGAGCGGATCTGCAGAACTTTTGAACCCAGGCTGGCCATTTCCAGCATTTCTTCAAAGGTAATGCAGTCCAGGCGGCGTGCTCTAGGCTCGACACGCGGATCCGTGGTGTAAACACCGTCAACATCGGTATAGATATGGCACTCATCGGCTTTTAACGCCGCCGCCAATGCTACTGCCGTGGTATCCGAACCGCCGCGTCCCAGCGTAGTGATATTGTCATGTTCATCAACACCTTGAAAACCTGCGACGACAACAACTTTGCCCTGATTGAGATGCGCGTGGATGCGCGTGTCATCGATCTTGCGTATCCGCGCTTTCGTGTGGCTGCTGTCGGTCAGGATTTTGACCTGACTGCCGGTGTAGGAGCAGGCATCGCAACCCAGCTCATGCAAGGCCATGCTTAATAACGCAACCGTGACCTGTTCTCCGGTGGAAATTAAAACATCCATTTCCCGTTCCGTAGGCTGCGCCTGCATTTCTTTTGCCAAACCAATCAAACGGTTGGTTTCGCCGCTCATAGCCGACACCACCACGACAATCTGATCGCCCGAATCGTGGGCTTTTTTTACTTTTTCAGCAACCGCCTTAATACGCTCTACCGAGCCTACTGACGTACCGCCGAATTTATAGACATAAAGTGCCATTCTTAGACCTGTTAATGTGATTTCCTGCGAAGAAGTCGAAGATTATCTCCGAACTGACTATGTTAAAAGGTTTTTACATTTTTGTTAAAATATTATGGAGAGAGCACCGGCACTTCCTGCTTTAAGCTGACAAGGGGATTGAAAAGCCCCCTGTCAATACAAGCCAAGAGCGACCACCTCCCCGCCTAAACGGTTGATTGAGTAAGCGCATCGAAGACAGATGCTGCGATGAGCTGAACTAAAAAAAGGGCTGGAAGCCATGCCGTCCAGAGTACTCGGCGCCCGTACTAGAGCCCCACAAGACATCGAATATCAGCACATTTGCTTGACGCCATAATGAGAATTGCTGAAATTGATGGTTTCCTATATTTTTGTAACATTTTTAGGTTAAAATAGGCGGCTTTCGAAGCTGGACGGGTGGGAAGGCGATGGTGACTTTTAAAACGCCGTCTCACTTGGCTTTGAGCTACATCGATATGTATCCGACGCCTTCCACTCAAAGCGATGGTTTCAAAGCGACCGCAGTTAAAAAAACACCTGCGGTTACAGATGGTAGTCCATTCGCCCCGGTCCGAACCCTCCTAAGTTGCCGCTCCCTGCTGAGTTGCTGCTTTAAGGCGGTCACCAAAAAAGTTTTTTATGCCCAACTTTAGAGTAATCACATGACAGATCTAACGCTTTACAGAAACATCGGTATCTTCGCCCACGTAGACGCCGGTAAGACAACAACGACCGAGCGCATTTTAAAGCTCACCGGTAAAATCCATAAAATCGGCGAAGTACACGATGGCGCGGCAACGACGGACTTCATGGAACAGGAACAGGAGCGCGGCATTACCATTCAATCCGCGGCGACCACCTGTTTCTGGAAAGACCATCGCTTCAACATCATCGATACCCCTGGGCACGTTGACTTTACTATCGAAGTTTACCGCTCGCTTAAAGTGCTTGACGGCGGCATCGGCGTTTTCTGCGGCTCAGGCGGCGTAGAGCCTCAATCAGAAACCAACTGGCGTTATGCCAACGATTCCAAAGTAGCGCGTATCATCTATGTCAACAAACTGGACCGTATCGGCGCGGACTTTTATCGCGTCATCAAACAGGTTGAAAGCGTATTGGGCGCAGTACCCGTAGTCATGACCCTGCCTATCGGACGCGAAGACCAGTTTAGCGGCGTGGTTGATCTGTTAACCCGCAAAGCCTGGATATGGGACGAATCCGGCGATCCAATGAATTATGAAATCAAGGACGTTCCTGCCGACATGGTGGCCGATGTCGAAAAATGGCGTGAAAGACTGATCGATCAAGTCTCCGATCAATATGACGATGTCATGGAAAAATATCTCGAAGGCGAAGAACCGGATATAGAAACCCTTAAACGCTGCCTGCGTAAAGGCACCATCAACCTGGATTTCTTCCCGACTTTCTGCGGCTCTTCATTCAAAAACAAAGGCGTGCAACTGGTGCTGGATGGCGTCATCGAATACCTGCCTAATCCAACAGAAGTCAATCCGCAACCCGAAGTGGACCTGGAAGGCAATCCAACCGGCACTTTTGCCATTGTTGATGCCGATAAACCCTTACGCGCACTGGCGTTCAAGATCATGGACGACCGTTTTGGCGCATTGACCTTCTTGCGTATCTACTCCGGCAAACTGGAAAAAGGCACCGCGGTGCTTAACACCTTTACCGGCAAAACCGAGCGTATCGGTCGTATCGTGGAAATGCATGCGAATGCGCGTAACGAGCTGGA
>SCST01000600.1 GCA_004299465.1 Methylovulum sp.
CAATCGGGTAGCCGTCAATGACCGGTGCGGCGCTCAGAGGTTCCGCCAAATCCAATACAAAATGGTCGACATGCAGTCGTGCGAGTAGGCTTGCCATGCTGGAATGTTCGACAATCAGTCCCTGGTCGATGATGGCAATATTGCGGCACAGGCTTTCCGCTTCTTCCAGGTAATGCGTCGTTAAAATTATCGTGGTGCCCTGCTGGTTGACGTCCTGCATCATTTTCCACATCGAACGGCGGATTTCTATATCGACGCCGGCGGTAGGCTCGTCGAGAATCAGCAATTTCGGCGCATGCACCATTGCGCGGGCAATCATCACGCGGCGCTTCATGCCGCCGGACAATCGGCGGGACACCGTGTCGCGCTTATCCCACAAATCCATTTGCTTCAGGCAATGCTCGGTTCTCTGCAACGCGAGTTTGCGCGGCGTACCGTAATAGCCGGCCTGGTTGAGCAGGATGCTCTTGACGGTATCGAACTGGTTAAAGTTAACTTCCTGCGGCACCAGGCCTATGCAGCTTTTGGCCCTGGCGCGGTCATGTTTGAGGTCATGCCCGAAGATGCTGACCGTGCCGCTGGTTTCGTTGACCAGCGAGCTGATAATGCCGATAGCCGTTGACTTGCCGGCGCCGTTCGGACCCAGCAGCGCGAAAAAATCACCCGCTTCAACGTCAAGGTCAATACCTTTCAAGGCCTCAAAACCATTGTTGTAAGTTTTTCTGAGATTACGGATAGATAATGCATTCATGATGAAACTAACACTTAACGGAAATCTGTAAATAAGTTAAATTACCCGGCATATCCCACGAATCAGTTCGAATGGATAATTAAAATTCCGTAATTTTATCAGAATTTACCACACGCCGTAGACAAAACTGGATAGCCCGTGCCAAAGAAAGCCCCTGAGATTGTTGCTGCTGTAGACCTCGGTTCTAACAGTTTCCATATGATTGTCTGCAGTCTGCATGACGGCAAACTAAAAATCGTGGACCGCCTTAAGGAAATGGTCAGGCTGGCTTCCGGGCTGGACAAGAACAACGTCCTGAACAGCGCTACCCAGGCGAGAGCGCTGGCCTGCCTGGAACGGTTCGGCCAGCGCATACGCACCATACCGCACGATAGTGTGCGCATTGTCGGCACGAATACCTTGCGCACCGCCAAAAATGCCGGCCAGTTTCTCGTCAAGGCGGAAAAAGCGTTAAACCATCCTATCCATATTATCTCCGGTATAGAGGAAGCCCGGCTGATTTACCAAGGCGTGGCTTATACGCTGGGCAGTAATGCCAACCTGCGCCTGGTTATCGACATCGGCGGCGGCAGTACCGAGTACATTATCGGCACCGGCGACACGCCGCAAGAAAAAGAAAGCCTGCACATGGGTTGTGTTTCGGTCAGTAACACGTTTTTCAAAGACGGCCGCTTATCCAAAGAGGCCTTCACGCAGGCGACCTTGTTTGCCGAACAGCAATTGGAGCCTTTTGAGAAAAAATTCCAGCGTAAAAACTGGGACGAAGCGATAGGCGCATCGGGCAGCCTGCGCGCCATCGCCAAAGTGCTGCAAGTTAAAAACTGGAGCAATAACGGCATCACGCGGGAAGGCCTGGAACAATTAGTCTCGCATCTTATCCAGTGCAAACATGTCAACGAACTGAATTTCCCCGATTTCGACCCGGAACGCCTGCCGGTATTTCCAGGTGGTGTGGCGATAGCTTATGCGACGTTCAAAAGCCTGAAAATTGAGCAGATGACGGTTGCCGACGGCGCGCTCAGGGAAGGCCTGATCCAGGACTTGCTGGGCCGCATTTATGATCACGACATTCGTTCGGCAACGGCGCAAGCGCTCGCGGAACGCTACCATACCGATAAAGCCCATGCGGCGCGCATCAAGCAGACTATTGCGTATATGCTGGAGCACTCGCTGGATGCCAACGCCTGGGCTAACGATGAAAACAGCCGGCAGTTTTTGGATTGGGCGGCCGAACTGCATGAAATCGGCCATGACATCGCCCATAGCCAATATCACAAGCACAGCGCGTATATTATCGAACACGGCGACCTGGCCGGATTTTCCAGGCAGGACCAAGTGCTGCTGGCGGCGATCATACGCTCGCACCGGCGTAAGTTCTCAGTGTCGCGATTTAGTGATTTACCGGAACCGTGGCACAGTTATGCGCCTTATTTAGCGATTATTTTGCGTTTGGCCGTCTTGCTGCGCCGCAATCGCCATGAAGATGACTTGCCCGGCTTCACAATAAAAATAACGAAGGCGAAAATTGACCTGCAGTTCCCGGTGCTATGGCTGGAGCAGGCGCCGTTGACCCATGCCGACTTGATCCAGGAGGCCGATTATTTAAAGCCGGCCGGTTTCGTCCTGAGCTTTTCATAACAGGCCCCGCAACCCGGTATGATGAAATATTTATTGCGCATACCGCTTTATTGCCTGATAGCCGTTTTAATAGTATGCCTGATGAGCGTTTTTTTTGGCGTCGGCGATAAAGCCGATATTGAATTGGGCTGGGCCTTGAGCCGCGACGATATGGCCAGGGCGAAAAAAATACTGCATGAAGGCTCCAAAACCCGGCCCGAAGCAATAGGCACGATAGAATTAAGCAAGGAAGATCTCAACCTTGCCGCCAATTACCTGCTGAACCGCTACAGCAAGAGCGCGGTCGACATCTCGCTGAAAAAAAACCAGTTGAAATTTACCGCTACAGCGACATTGCCGGAAAACCGCCTGGGCAAATATGTCAATATTACGCTTGCGCTGGGCAATATAGACGGCAACCCACTGCCGACCCTCACCAAATTTAAGGCCGGAAAATTACTGCTGCCGTCAAATGTCGCCGCTTTTGTCATTGATTATTTTATCCGGCATTCGTCGCTGAATAATTATTTCCTGCTCGCGACAAGGCCGATTAAAGCGGTCAGCATAGCGCCCGATAAAATAACAATCACCTATTTTTCCAACCTGGACACGTTGATAGAGGCGCGAAACCTGCTGACCGGCAGCGATAATACGGCGCTGGGCGTTTACCGGGAAAAACTGGCCGACATCATCGCCCATCACGACCCGAACTGGCGCTTATCGCTGGCGGAGTTGTTAAAACCGATGTTCGAACTTGCCTATCAGCGCTCAACGCCGGCTAATGCCGTCGAAGAGAACAGGATGGCGATTATCGCCGTCAATGACTATGTCAATAAGGATGCCAAAAAGCTTTTGTCTGCCCCGGCCTCATCGAAGGCGGAGCAGCATTATGCGGCCTTCTTATATAAAAGAGGCGATCTGGCGCAGCATTTCATCGGTTCAGCCGCGCTTACCGCATCGGTTAGCGGGCAGGTGTCGGCGGCGGTGGGCGAAGAAAAAGAGTTACGCGATGCGCGCGTGGGAAGCGGTTTCAGCTTCATTGACCTGGCGGCGGACAAGGCGGGGACGCGTTTCGGCGAAATGGCCACGGCATCGCCGGAAACTGCGCGCAAAATCCAGGAAGCGATGTTGGTAATAAAAGACTACAGCGATTTTATGCCTGATCCCAGGGATTTACCCGAGCACATGAACGAAGCGGAGTTTAAGCGACGTTACGGCTCAACCGGCAGTGCGGCTTACCAGCAGGTATTGCAACAGATCGATGAACGGATAGCGGCAATGCCGATTTATCGGCAGGATTAATTCAGAAAATGACCTGAAAAACGTTTACCGTTTTTCGTAGCTACTCGCAGTTAGAAAAATGGAACGCAAATGACGCGGATAATTATGATGCGTAAGATTTTATTTGTGTTATCAGCGTTCCATTGTGGTTGATGACTGGGCAGTTAGCATTTTTCTACCCATTATTTTATTGGCAGTTGGAGTGAAAAGCCTGTTTTTTTACTCTGAATCACGGATACTTTCACCGTCTCTTGCCTCTCCCCAAGCTATGCGCCGATAGGGGTAATTGGATAGCCTTCTATAATCCCGGAGCAAAAAGCCATGTGTAAAATCAACCCCAGAGTAGATTTCGCGTTTAAAAAGCTGTTCGGAAGCGAGGAAAACAAAGACTTGCTTATCTCGCTGATTAACGCGATCGTGACCGAGCAGGATCAGGTTGTTGAAGTAGAGCTGAAAAACCCCTATAACCTGGCCGATTACCGCGCCGGGAAAATTTCCATTCTCGACATCAAGGCGCGCAGTAAGGACGAACGCTGGTTTAACGTCGAGATGCAAATCAGCGAAGATTACAACTTCGACACGCGCGCAATCTACTACTGGGCTAAACTAGTAACCGAACAGCTCAGCGAAGGCATGATGTACAAGGAACTGAAAAAAACCATCAGCATCAACATCCTGGACTTCAACTTCATCCCGGACTCGAAGGAAGTTCATAATTGCTACAAAATCATCAATATCGCGACCGGCAAGGATGACCGCTTGCACGATATATTCGAACTGCATTATGTTGAACTGAAGAAATTCAACAAGCCCTATCACCAGCTCAGCAGCGCGCTGGATCGCTGGAATACCTTTTTAACGAAAGCCCACCTGTTGGACAAAGCGCATGTGCCGGAGGAATTGTCTGGAGACAAGGCCATCCTCAAAGCCATCGAAGCGGTAGACCGGATGTTCGATGAGGAGGAACGCCAGGTCTATGAGGTGCGCATGCAGGCCTTGGCTGATGTGGAAAGCAAAATTGCTTCGGCGATAGAAAAAGGACGGCAAGCCGAGCGCGAAGCGATTGCCCGGCAATTGCTGGATGTCCTGGACGACGCTACTATTGCGGCAAAGACCGGATTAAGCGCAAGCGACGTGGCGCGCTTACGCGCTGGTTAAATCGAGCGGCACACTACAATTCCAACTCAACAAAGGAGATTTTATGGGCACCTATCTTGCGGTAGGCTTGACGATGTCGGCGCGGATGCCTAAAGCCGTGCTGGAAAAGGCCGATGTCGGAATGGACGAGCTTTTTGAAAACATAAAGACAGGACAATATTTTGGGCCGGATATTTACACCGTGCATGAGACAACCGAGGAAATGGAACTGCGCCTAAAGGAAGACGTCCTGCACGAACAACTGATACCGTTTCTAAACAAGCTTTATCCTGCGCTGTATTATGGCGGTTACGAGACACGTTATCCAGACATCATGGCAACACTGGACGCCACGCCTCCCACGGACTGGCTACGAATCGCGCAAGAACAACGCTTCCCGGAATTTCAGTTCAGTGATGAGGGACGCTATATTCGTCACCGCCTGAAAAGACCATTCGAGCCGGTACTGGCCATTACTTGCGATATGATTATTTTATCCCTGGAAGGGAAAATCATTATGGAAGAATACGGCAGGCAGTTCGGCTTTTTTCGGGACTGCATCAGGCTTGCCTTCAATGAGTTTACCTTGGCCGATGCGGTGGGCGTATACATTACCCGTTGATGGTCGACGCCGTTTTTATAGAGCAATGCGCCCATTCCGGGAGAATTGGCAGGAAATCAGCGCATCGTCAAAATGAGCGGCCGTCCGCTATTGTTGAAAGGATCACCGCGGCCTCGGCAAACGCGATCGAACAGTGCGTTTTCGATCGTTAAGGCTTGCTGTTTTGAATCCCGTATTTGGTGCCAATTATTATTTTGTTTCCTCTTGAGGGTGTTGTATGAGTGGATCGCTACTATTTTCTCCCAGCGTAAATCAGGTGTTGGGTAATTCCCCGTTATTCAGCGGAGTCGATCTGTCAAGCGCGGTAGTTGATATGCAGGCTTGGCCGATCCGGGATATTCCAGCCGGCCAAATATTGCTTTCGCCGCTCAGGGACAATACCGAATTACTCATTTTGCTGGAGGGCGAGTGGGTAGTGACGATGACCGCCAACTCGAGCCGGCCCATAGCCAGAATTACACCCGGGGGCTGTGTCGGCGAATTGTCAATATTGGATAGCCAACGGCCGTCATCTCATGTCATGGTCACGCAGGACAGCCGCTATCTTGTGATTCAACGTGATGCGCTTTGGTCCTTTATTACGAGTTATCCGGTCGTTGCATTGAATTTGCTGCGCGTCATGGCTGATCGGACCCGTGAAAAAAGCGCATTGCTGGAATCCAGTTTAGGCTTGCTGCACGAATATCGCATGCGTGCGGAGACCGATACGCTGACCGGATTGCATAACCGCAACTGGTTGATGGAGATTTTTCCGCAACAGCTTGATCTTTCCTTGCGCATCGGACATCCCGTTTCATTGATGCTGATCGATGTGGACTTTTTTAAAAAAGTCAATGACACCTACGGGCACACCGTTGGCGATCAGGTATTGCAGCATCTGGCGGCCATCATGCAGGGTAATTTGCGCTCGACCGACTTATTGGCCCGCTATGGCGGAGAGGAATTCGCGGTCATGATGCCGGCAACCCATGTCAATAAAGCACGGGCATCCGCCGAACGCCTGCGTCGCCGTATTTATGAATCGCCTTTACCGCTTGCCGACAACGAAGCGATTACGTTAAGCATCTCCATCGGTGTCGCCGAATGCCTGCCCGGCTGGGGACTCGATGACTTCCTAAAGGCCAGCGACCAAGCCTTGTACGTCGCCAAAAACAACGGGCGAAACCAGGTGCAATGTTGGAAAAACCCCTTTTAAAGCAAATACCAACATGAATAACGCAAGCCACCTGGAGCGGAAATGGGTCATTCGGAGGCATGGCAACGTTTAGTTAAACCAATGAGGAGCAAAACATGATTAGCAAGTATTTCAATCCATACACCGATTTTGGTTTTAAAAAATTATTTGGCGAAGAAGCGAATAAAGATTTATTAATTGATTTTTTGAATCAATTACTACCGCCGCAACATCAAATTGTGGAGCT
>SCST01000781.1 GCA_004299465.1 Methylovulum sp.
ATTCAGTTGCACCTTAGCGCCCGCATCGGTGTTAATGGTTGCGCCTTGGCCTATCGTCAACGCTTCATTACGGTTTTGCGCGAGTAATTCACTGAACGACAGGCTCAGGTTGGCGGCCTTGCGCGTGCTGTCCGGCAGCACAACAGTCCTGCTGAAATCCTCGATTCGGCTGCCGCTGGCCTGCCCCGGCACATTATCGCTGAGCAGCAGGTTTTGCTGTTGCGGTTCCAGCTTGACCTTATCGGCGACTTTCAGGCCATACAGGTTCGATGTGACCGAATAATCGGCAAAACCGCCCTGGCGGAAAAAACCGGGAGCCAGGATTAACGGCGTGGTCGTTGCATCCGCGCGGACAGGCGCATCGGCGGCAGCACCGATGACTACTTCGCTGCTGCCAAGGCTTAAGCTGCCGCCTTCGACGATGCCGTAAGCGCTCAGTTCGCCGTTTAAGACCAGGCTGGACGACAGGCCGCCGCCGTCGTGGGTTGCGGCAGTCAGGCTGATCGAGCCGCCCTGCCCTGCCGTAATTTTCGCTCCGCTATCCAGCAAGCCGCCACCGTCGGCATCGATACGGCTGCCTTGCTCCAGGCGCAAATCGCCTTGTTCGGACGTCAGCGTCACGCTGCCGCCGTCATTGGCGATAAGCCCTAAAGCACGGCCTTGCCGGCTGTCCAGGAAATCATTAACCCAAAGTCCCGCGACATCGATAACGGCGCTGTCGCCCAGCGTGATTGCGCTGGGCAGCAAGGTATCGTTCACGCTAACCGGTTTCAGACTAACGTCGCCGGACGGTGCGCTAATCGCACCCTGTATGTCGAAACCAGCCGCCGACAGGCTCAGGTGGCCGTCAGTCGGCAAGTCCAGGTCGGCTTCTTTTTGCAGGCTGACCGCACCGTTGGTTTTGATACTGACGTTGCTGATGCCGGAACGCTTGAACAAACCAGCATCGATCATCAGCGCGGCGGCCTCGGTGGAGCCGTCGGCCTTTCTCGGCAAGGCTTCATCGAAGCTGAGGTCGGTTAAAGCCGCATCCTTATTGAAGACGACATCCTGTTTGCCGAACAGGTTGTTATTGTTCAAGTCTATCGCCAAGGTACTGCCGGACGCGCGTTCGTCGCTGGTTCTTTGCAGCGTACCGGCTATCGTCGAACCGTCCAGCGTGCCGTTCAAGCGGGTTTCATAAGCGCTGATATTCAACGTGCCGCCCGCCTTGCCTTCGCTATAGCCGGTTTCAAAATGTTTGACCGCCAAGCCCGGTATCGTCCAGCTTTCGGTAACGCCCCATTTCGGGTGATGATCGGAAACGACGCCCAAAATACTGTCGTAATGGCGGTCGGCGTCGGCCGTCGAAATATCATACAGCTTGCCGCCGGCAAGCAGCTTGGTCGTTTCGATAAAGCCGTCGCTATAATCCACCGAGCCGCCCGAGAAATCGATGACGCTGCC
>SCST01000601.1 GCA_004299465.1 Methylovulum sp.
GCAACAGCTCGCGCAGACTTATATGGCCTGCCTGGCGAGTGAAGCGAACACCGATAACGAAGCCATCGCCAAATCGGCTAATGAGGAGCAGGCAAAACTTAAAGCGATTAATGATAAATTCAAGGCGGATGCCGCCGCGTCAAAATTCGGGAAAAAATAAACCAGGCCGAAAACCCTCGCAAGGCCACTCCGCGTCATATTGTTTGCATTATACGAACCTGGGTTCGTCTTGCGCACATCGCCAAAACGGCTCTATCATCAGCTAATCCAAAACAGGCCTGGCAGGTTTTAACCTGTCGGCCCCAACATCGGCCTTTGAAGTCTCGCCTGCCAAGCAGAAACCATCGGGAAAAATAATAAATCCCGAAACACCATGACGAATTTTGCATTGTCGATTAAAATGCACCGGATTTACCAAGCCGTCACCCGTTATCTCTCAAGTCCATACCATCTACATGACAAAATACATTTTCATTACCGGCGGCGTTGTATCATCGCTAGGCAAAGGTATTGCCGCATCTTCGTTAGCCGCCATTTTGGAAGCCCGCGGCCTTAAAGTGACGATGACCAAGTTAGACCCTTACATCAATGTCGATCCCGGCACGATGAGCCCTTTTCAGCATGGCGAAGTCTTTGTTACCGAAGACGGCGCTGAAACTGACCTGGATTTGGGGCATTATGAGCGCTTTCTTAAAACCACGATGTCCAAAAAGAATAATTTCACTACCGGCCAGGTCTACGACTGCGTATTGCGCCGTGAGCGTAAAGGTGAATACCTGGGTGCGACAGTCCAGGTTATTCCGCATATTACCGATGAAATTAAAAGCCGCGTTTACCAAAGCGCCGAGGGCATGGATGTCGCGCTGATTGAAGTCGGCGGCACCGTCGGTGATATTGAATCCCTGCCGTTTCTCGAAGCCATTCGGCAAATGCGTTTTGAACTCGGCGTCGACCGATCGCTGTTTATTCATTTAACGCTGGTGCCTTATATCCGCTCCGCCGGAGAAATCAAAACCAAGCCCACCCAGCATTCGGTTAAGGAATTGCGCAGCATCGGCATCCAGCCAGACATCCTGATATGCCGTTCCGAACAACCTGTGCCTGTCAGTGAACGGCGCAAGATTGCATTGTTTACCAATGTCGAAGAAAAAGCGGTTATTTCCGCGGTCGATGCCGATTCAATTTATCGCATTCCGCTATTGCTGCACGACCAGGGACTCGATGATATTGTTGTCAAGCGCTTGCGCCTGGATGTGCCGCCCGCCGATTTGACCGAATGGAAAAATGTGATCGACGCGCTGAGCAACCCGGTGAATACTGTAACCGTCGCTATCGTCGGTAAATACGTCGACCATTCCGATGCCTATAAATCGCTTAACGAAGCCTTGATACACGCCGGCATCCGCACACGCACGAAAGTCACTATCGTTTACATCGATTCGGAAGTCATTGAAGATGAAGGCGTCACGAGGCTCAAGGAAGTCGATGCCATCCTGGTTCCCGGAGGATTCGGCGAGCGCGGCGTGGAAGGCAAAATCGCGACGGTGCGTTACGCCCGTGAAAACAATATCCCTTATCTCGGCATCTGTTTGGGCATGCAGGCGGCGGTGATTGAATTTGCCCGCGATGTGGCCGGCCTGGAAGGCGCTCACAGTACCGAATTCCTGCCCAAATCACCGCATCCGGTGATCGGCCTGATTACCGAATGGATGGCTGAAAGCGGCCGACTGGAAACGCGCGATGAAAATTCCGATCTGGGCGGCTCGATGCGACTAGGCGGCCAACAATGCCGATTGCAACCGAATTCGCTGGCGTTCCAGCTTTACCAGAAAGACGTCATTACCGAGCGCCATCGTCACCGCTACGAATTTAACAACCAGTATGCCGAGAAACTTGAACAGGCCGGTATGCGCTTTTCCGGCAAATCCATCGACGGACGCCTCGTGGAAGTCATAGAAATACCGGAGCATCCGTGGTTTTTGGCATGCCAGTTCCACCCTGAATTTACGTCAACGCCGAGAAAAGGACACCCGCTGTTTTCCGGTTTTGTCGTTGCAGCGTCTCAACATAAAAAGGTAACAGCACAATGAAGTTATGCGGCTTTGATGTGGGTTTATATCCGCCGTTATTCGAGAGCTGATATGCCTATTATTTCTATGTTTTATGGGATTATCATTCGCTTATACCTAATGGATAACCAGCATCATAATACACCTCATATTCATGCTAAATATGCAGAATTCGAGGCCTCTATTTCAATTGATGAAGGTGAAATTTTAGCCGGGCAGTTACCACGTAAACAGTTGCGCCTTGTGCAAGCATGGATTGAATTGCACCGTGATGAGTTAATCGCTGATTGGGAATTAGCTGTTGAAGGCGAAAAGCCTTATAAAATTAACCCCCTGTAAGTCTATGTATTGGGACGTTAAAACAGTAAAACCCTTAACGGATTATCGGCTTTATATTGAAATTGCCGATGGGCGATGTGGTATTTTTGATGTCAAACCTTATTTAGAGTCGGGTATGTTTCGTGAGTTAAAAGATATTCATTATTTCAATCAGGTCGATATTTTATTTGGCGCAATAACGTGGCCTAATGAACAAGATATTGCACCGGAAACCCTGTTGGCAAATTTATTACCACTAAAATAAAAACGAGAATATTCATGCAATTATGTGGATTTGAAGTCGGCTTGGATCAAGCCTTATTTTTAATCGCGGGTCCCTGCGTCATCGAAAGCGAGCAACTCGCTTTGGATACGGCGGGTTATTTAAAAGAATTAACAACGTCGCTAGGCATCCCGTTTATCTACAAGTCATCATTTGATAAAGCGAACCGTTCTTCGCACGAAAGTTTTCGCGGCTTAGGCGTAGAAACCGGCCTTCTGATACTGGAAAAAGTCAAACAGCAAATCGGCGTGCCGGTATTAACCGATGTGCATGAAGACACGCCGCTGGCTGAAGTGGCGGCCGTTGTCGATGTCATGCAAACCCCTGCCTTTTTATGCCGGCAAACCAACTTTATCCAGAATGTGGCGGCCTGCGGCATCCCTGTCAACATCAAAAAAGGCCAGTTCCTCGCGCCGTGGGATATGGTGCATGTCGCCAACAAAGCCAAGGCAACAGGCAATCAGCAGATTATGGTCTGTGAACGCGGCGTATCGTTCGGCTATAACAACCTGGTCTCCGATATGCGTTCCTTGTCGGTAATGCGCGATACCGGCTGCCCTGTGGTTTTCGATGCAACACATTCCGTGCAATTACCCGGCGGCCAAGGCACATCATCGGGCGGCCAACGCGAATTTGTTCCCGTATTAGCCAGGGCTGCCGTTGCCGTCGGCATCGCCGGGCTGTTTATGGAAACGCACCCTAATCCTGCCGAAGCGAAAAGCGACGGGCCGAATTCCTGGCCGCTGCATCGTATGCGTGAGTTATTGGAAATATTATTGGTTTTGGATAACGCGGTTAAAAGCCGGCCATTCATTGAAACCACGGTGTGATGGCAATGCCGCCATATGTAATTTATTAAGAGATGAATGATGACAACGGTTTCTGTAGCTGATTTTACACAGCATATTCAAAATTACCTGGATCAAGTCATGCAAGGTGAAAAAATAAGGATTCAACTACAAAATGAGCAATTCATTTCATTAATTGTTGAACCTACTGCTCAAGTTATTGAAAAGCAATGCTCAAAAGAAGATTTACTGAAAATGCTATGCTATCGGGGTAGCCAGACAGATAGTCAACATATCGATGAGTTAATTTATCCTTAGCTACACTGATGACTATAATTTTTGACAGCAATGTATGGATTGCCTTATTCAATGAAAATGATGCGCATCACGAACAAGCACAACGATTATTCTCAGATAACCCGGTTATCTATGTTCCTGAATATGTCATTCTCGAAATAACAACGGTTTTGCAATTACGCGCTTCCAAACTTAAAGCAAATATATTTGCAAAGATGGTTGCAAGCACTGCAGGACTAGAAATCTTATAGGCTTCGGATGATTTTTTTCAGACTGTATTAAAAACTTTTCAGCAACAAACCCAAAAACTTTCTTTTGTTGATTGTGCTTTGCTAGTGTTAGCTAAAAACTACACCGTTCACACTTTTGATGAGGCTTTGACACAAGCAATGTCCCAAACAAAATAACCACAACCTATCCCATGCACAATTCTGCGTTACTTTCTTAAACCTTGGAGCGATACATTACATGAGCAAAATAATTGATATTAAAGCAAGAGAAATCCTGGATTCGCGCGGCAACCCAACCGTTGAAGCCGATGTTATCTTGGCATCCGGCGTTATCGGCAGCGCGATGGTGCCGTCCGGCGCGTCGACAGGGGAACGTGAAGCCATTGAATTGCGTGATGGCGATAAATCCCGTTATTTGGGTAAAGGCGTATTAAACGCGGTGAATAACGTCAGAAACGAAATCCGTGACGCCGTGATCGGTATGGACGTGACAGATCAGCATGGCATCGATAACAAGATGATCGCGCTGGACGGTACCGACACCAAAGCTCGCTTAGGCGCAAATGCGATGCTGGCCGTCTCTATGGCCGCCGCCCATGCCGCCGCAAAAGAAGCCGGGCAGCCTTTATACCGTCACTTAAACAAATCCGGCGAATTTGTGTTGCCGGTGCCGATGATGAATATCATCAACGGCGGCTCACATGCCGATAACAGCGTTGATTTGCAGGAATTCATGATTTTGCCGGTCGGCGCACCGACATTCCGCGAAGCCATCCGTTACGGCGCCGAAGTGTTCCATAACCTGAGCAAGGTATTGAAATCAAAAGGCCTCGCAACCACAGTCGGTGATGAAGGCGGTTTTGCACCCAACCTGTCTTCCAACGAAGAAGCCATCAGCGTTATCTTGCAGGCGATAGAACAAGCCGGCTACAAACCCGGAGCCGATATTTACTTAGGGCTAGATGCTGCAGCCTCTGAATATTATGCAGACGGTATTTATAACCTGGCTTCAGAAAGCAAAACCTACAGCTCGGAAGCGATGGCTGATTTCTTCGTAGACTGGGTTGATCGTTACCCGATTATCAGCATCGAAGACGGCTTTGACGAAAACGACTGGGACGGCTGGAAGCTGATGACCGAAAAACTGGGCGGACGTATCCAGTTAGTCGGCGATGACTTGTTCGTCACCAACCCCGCTATTTTGCAAAGAGGCATTGACAGGAATATCGCCAATTCCATTCTGATCAAAGTCAACCAAATCGGCACCTTGACCGAAACCCTCGCAGCTATCGACATGGCGCATAAAGCCAGTTATTCGGCGGTGGTCTCGCACCGTTCCGGTGAAACCGAAGACACCACGATTGCTGACCTGGCAGTTGCTACCGGTACCGGACAAATCAAGACCGGATCATTAAGCCGTTCAGACCGTGTTGCCAAATACAACCGTTTGATGAAAATTGAGGAAGAATTAGGCGACCTGGCTAAATTCGCAGGCCGTAGCGCATTTAAGATGCTGTAAACACGACACCTCAAGCTTTGCCGGACTGGCTTATCGAGCCTGGACAAATGCCGGGTTATACCTTTAGGGCGCAAGCGCCATCGCCCACGCCCTAAAGGCAAACCCAGCCTACACGGAACCCTATGAGAATTCTTTTTGTAATCATTTTATTACTGATAGCCCATCTGCAATACCGCTTATGGCTGGGCGATGACAGCATTGCCGAAATAGAAGCCGCCAAACTGCATCTGGCGAATTTAAAAAAGCAGGTTGATGAAAAAAAGCAACGTAATGACGCGCTTTATGCGGAAGTGGAAGACCTGAGAAAAGGCCAGGAAGCCTTAGAAGAACGCGCCAGGGATGAATTAGGCATGATCAAGGAAAACGAAACATTTTTTCAGGTACTGGAATAAAAAACGCACGCAGTGATTTGCACGCTATCCTCGAACAGGCCCTAGGCATAGATACGCCCCCTCTAACACGTTAAAACTTCAGCAAAGCGCTTTCACTCCATTCATCGGCGAAAAACAAGCTGATAAACCCTTAGCAATGAGTAACACTATGAAAAGATGCGTCATCCATATCGGCATGCATAAAACAGGCTCAACATCTATTCAAAAAAGCTTTTGTAATCAATTAAATAATAGCGCATGGAAATATGCCGGCATGGGCCATTCCAATCATAGCTATCTATTGGCAAAAATACTGGGTAACGATTTGCCCGGTGGTGATGCGGCTATTGGACTGGGCATTACCAGCCGCGATGAAATTATTGAGCGATTGGTCAAAGACCTGAACCAGGCAGGTGAAAACTACCTCCTTTCAGGGGAATGGATGAGTAGCCGTGTCGAGGTGGAGAGGTTAATGGAATTGCGTGACTTGCTGTTACGGCATGTTAGCCATATCACTGTCGTAGGCTATGTGCGTCCGCCTAAAAGCTATATGGAAAGTTCTTTTCAAGAACGCTTGAAAATGGCGTCGCTGAAATTGGACTTTGAAGATTTACGCCCAAAGTATCGTCCCCGCTTGGAACATTTTGATGCCGTCTTCGGCAAAGAAAATGTAATGTTTTGGAAATTTGACCCGGCAACATTTAAAAACCATTGTGTTGTGCAAGATTTTTGTGAGCGTTTAGGCATTGAATTTCCTGAAAAAAAGATTAAGCGGCGAAATGAAAGCCTGTCCAGGGAAGCCACCGCATTTTTATATACTTATCGAACTTATGCCAGCGGACAAGATACCGGCAGAATTTTTTCTGAGAATGACAACGTCATATTGGTCAACCACCTAGCCCAATTGAAAGGCGGTAAATTGCGCTTTGCTCCAGATATTGTAAGACCGGTATTAGACGCAAACCGGGCCGACATTGAATGGATGGAAAAGCGTATCGGTACATCGCTGGAAGAGCCTGATACGGATAGTGAGGACGCGGTTCGTTCAGAAGCGGATTTATTACGTTACAAGCCGGAAGACTTAATGTGGTTGGCTAAACAGCTCGGCTCGGAATATGTTGATCATTGCCGCCCGCAAATGAGTCCTGAAGAAGTAGCGGATTGGATGCTGGCCTTACAGGTAAAACTGCTTGACGATAATGCAAAGGCTATCGCCAATGTTGAAGCCGCCAACGTTAAAACCAATCCAGGCAATGAAACACTGGGCCTAAAAGAGTTGGTACGGCGCGCTAAAAAAACCACGCCCGAATTGGAAACGCTATCCGATACCCAGGCAATTGCTTTGCTTTCCAGTGCCTTTAAACAAATTAACCAGAAAACTGAAAAAATAAATGACGGGAAATTGAGGGTTCCAGGCTTAGGTGTATTCCAGGTAAACCCCATCAACCACGAAAAGGACGGACAAAAAATAACGCTCAGGCGGATCATTTTCCGTGCATTAGGTATTTAATGCGCAATAAAAATTGGTAACTATTCAGCCCCTTGCTGTAGGGCGTGCCGCGCGCGCCATCTCCGGCATGTGGATAACGTGCCGGTCCGTTGATGGCGCGCGCAGCACGCTTCAGGCAAGGATCTGAACAGTTACAAAAATTGTTTAGATGCGTAAAGCTACTGTAAACATAAAGGCTATAGATTATGAAATTTGGCATCGGAGCAATTTTTAAAGACGAATTTGATTATATTTTGGAATGGCTGGCTTGGCACCGGCTTGCAGGTTTTTCCCGATTTTTCATTGCCGATAACAACTCAACTGATGGGACGAGACAATTACTTGAAGCATTAAACGAGGCGGGTTTTGTAGCCATCCTTTATATCCCACAACAGGTAAAAGCCCAATTAGTGGCTTACCAGACGATGGTCAATAGATACTACAATGACGTAGACGCAATCGCTTTTATTGATGCGGATGAATTTATTGTTTCTGATGATGACACTACGCCCGCTCAACATTTAGAGTCGTTATTTTCCGATAATCATGTTGCGGCGGTAGGCTTGAATTGGCGCATTTTTGGCTCCTCGGGTAACAATCAACAGGAGAGTGGATTAGTTATTGAACGTTTTTTAAAATGCGCCCGTGATAGACGGCGGTGTCAGCATCGCATTAAAAGCGTTGTAAGGCCAATGCTGGTCAGTAATGTGCATGTTCATCACTGTGTGATTTTGAATGACTATAAATACATCAACAATGACAAAGAAAATATCACTTTTCTGAATCAGGAACGACAACCGGTACGAGGTCAAACCGGGCTTACATCAGCAGTCTCACAAGGTCCACTTCGGATAAATCACTATGTCGTAAAATCCTTTCAAGAGTTTACCGAAAAAAAACGTAAGCGTGGCGATGTCATGTTTGATCCTACGCGTGAGAAAACAAATCAATATTTTGCAGATCACGATTTTAATGATATTGAATTTCCCGGTGCATCGCTACTTGCCGATGATGTTTACCAAGAAATGGAATCAATTAAATCGACTCTTCGGGCAAAAACCCCCTTTTACAAAAAAGGTCGCGGGCAAGTTAACAAGTGCAATGCTTTTTATGTTTTTGGCTGGGCTGTTCTCGAAAAAGAAAAGCCAAAAATTATGATTTTTGTCAATGGCAAGTTACACGCCGAAGTTGGCGCATTTCGCTTAAGGCCCGATATAATGAAAAGAGGTATAAGCAAAGATGGGCTTTGTGGTTTTCACCACGAATTTATTCCACATTTACAAGCCGGTGATGTTATTGAAATTAGTGTTTACGCAAATCCACTTGCATTTAAAGATAATTTAATCATTGTTGAGTAGGTGCGGGTTCAAGCCATTCATTGGCATACACTCTGGCAATGGATAAAAGGGTCTTATGAATTTCCGGTTCATGTAATAATCGTTGGATTTTGCTTAAATTTAAACGGATTGGCATAAATACTGACATCGACAACATCGCCTGTCTTTAAAACCGGAGTAAATACATGTTGAAAGCCGCAATAAGCCTCTTTAGTGATGCCGGCTTCAACAACATCGGCCCTATAACGAAAAGCGCCTGTTTCCGCCCGCAGCTCACCATTAACAAAAATCATAAGCTTAGGTTTCGCTGTTTCAAAAACCGCCCAGCCTTTAATATTAACGGCGTTGCACTGAAAAGACGCATTACACTTTTCATAATACGTCGATTTCAGGCGAATTTCCGACTTGATATGCTCAATTTCCTTATAAATATCATCCGCCCGCAAAGACATCCCAAGAAACTCAACATCATTTAAGTCGTGATTTATAAAATACTGTTGGCCTCTATCGCGATTCGGGTCTCGTTGGGCATCGCCGCGTTTACGCTTTTTTTCAGTAAATTCCTGAAGTGATTTAATAACATAATGATTTATCCTCAAAGGCGACTTCAGCAACTCGCAAAAAGAACTGGGTTTGGACCTAAACCGGCCCCGCCGGTCCATAAAAACCGGCCTCCCCCCAGCGCCATTAAGATAACAAAAATCGTCCTGGATATTGAAGTAGTGCATGTTTCTTATCTTGTCAATAAAGTGCGGACGTACAATCGACTTGATGTGTCGATTGATCGCAACGTCATCTTCAGCGCATTTTACAAAACGTTCAACAACCAATCCCGGTTCTTGCTTTAACTTTCCTGAAGAGCCGAAAATTCTCCAGTTGACGCCTACAGCCCCCACTGTGGGTCGTGAAAATAAACGTTCCAGGTGTTCAACCGGCTTTTTCCCATCATCGGCATAAATAAACTCGTCAGCATCAATAAACGCTATGGCATCGGCCAAGTGTCCATATTTTTGCTGGATCAATCGGTAAGCTAATTGTTGCGCCCCTGGCTGTGGCGAAACATAAAAGAGGGTTATTAGACCGGCTTCATCCAATGCTTCAAGCAATTGCCTCGTACCGTCAGATGAGCCATTATCGGCAATAAAAAATCGGGCAAAGCCTGCAAGCCGGTGCCACGCCAGCCATTCCAGGATATAATCAAGCTCGTCTTTAAAAATGGCGCCGATGCCGAACTTCATAACTTTAGCCCTATAGATAACTCAAGAAAAATCGTTACTATTCAGCTCCCTACCAAGCTACCTGAAGTAGGGCGTGCCGTGCGCGCCTTCTCCGGTATTTGACTAAGAAACCAATCCGTTGGCGCGCGCGGCGCGCCCTACAGGGGGGTATAACTTTAGCAAAGGGCTGAGAATTACCATTTAAAACAAGTGCCTGACCGCATTTCTTTCTTCTTTCAACTCCGCTTCTGAAAGCCGCATTCTCTGCAGGCTAAAATCATTGATATCCAGGCCCTTGACAATATTCACCTCGCCATCGACCACGGTGACCGGATAGGAATAAACCAGCCCGGCCTCAATACCGTAACTGCCGTCGGACAATACGCCCATGCTGACCCAATCGCCCGGTTCGGTTCCCAGCGCCCAGGATTTCATCTGGTCTATCGCGGCATTAGCGGCGGAGGCGGCGCTGGACTGGCCCCTGGCCTTAATCACCTCGGCGCCGCGCTGCTGCATCTTCGGGATAAAATCATTGACAAACCAGTCTTCATCAACCAACGACAAGGCGTCCTGCCCCTTGACCTTGGCATGATGCAGGTCGGGGTATTGCGTCGTCGAATGGTTGCCCCAGACAATCATGTTTTTTACATCGGTAGACAAGACGCCGCATTTTTCAGCCAAGTAGCTCAAGGCTCGGTTATGGTCCAAGCGGCTCATCGATGAAAAATTTTCAGCTTTCAGATCCGGTGCGTTTTTTAACGCGATCAATGCGTTGGTATTGGCGGGATTACCGGTTACCAGCACCTTTACCGTCCTGCTCGCGACATCATTTAAGGCCTTGCCCTGCACAGCAAAAATTTCGGCATTGACTTGCAGCAAATCTTTACGCTCCATACCCGGCCCTCTTGGGCGCGCACCTACCAGGAAAGCGTAATCGACATTCTTGAAAGCAACCTTGGGGTCATCGGTAATGATTACACGGTGCAATAATGGCGCGGCGCAGTCATTAAGCTCCATCACGACGCCTTCCAAAGCGCCCATTGCCGGTGCAATTTCCAGTAAATGCAAGACGACAGGCTGGTCGGGACCCAATAACAAACCTGCCGCCAAACGAAAAAGCAGCGAATAACTGATCTGCCCTGCCGCACCGGTAACCGCTATATGAATAGGTGTTTTCATCTGTTTTCCTTTGTATTTTTATCTGTTTGACGGTTTCGTTTTAGATGACTGGAGTGAGCCGATGTCCGTAATCGTATCATTCATACCCGGCTAAAATCACTCTAAATAATACGGGCAGGCTATGTGCTTAATCGGCATGCTGTTGTTTATCGCGTATAATAGCGCACAAATATTTACATTAATAAACCATCAGTAAGCCATGAAGAAGTTACTATTCCAGTTCGATACCGACCCTCACCCTTCCGTTTTCGATACCGTGGTAGGTTATGACGGCGGCGCCGATCATGTTATCGGGTATGGCGGCCTGACGCCTGATACGGTTAAAGCGCTCGTGGAAGGGACTATTTTTACCCGCGCCCCTAAAGATAAGAAAAATACCGCTATTTTTGTCGGTGGCAGCGACATGGTGGCAGGGCAGACTTTATTTATTGCGGTGCAAAGCCATTTTTTCCCCGGCTTTCAAGTGTCGGTCATGCTCGACAGCAACGGCAGCAACACCACGGCCGCATCCGCGGTCGCAAAACTGGCCGTCAGCGGCACGCTCGCCGGTAAAAAAGCCGTCGTGCTGGCGGGCACCGGCCCGGTCGGCCAACGCGCCGCAGTGATGCTGGCGCAGGAAGGCGCGGAAGTTTCCTTAACGGCGCGGACTTTGGAACGCGCA
>SCST01000602.1 GCA_004299465.1 Methylovulum sp.
CTGCGCACTTTGGGAATCCGGGTTGTACTGGTAGAGCCGGGATTTACCCGAACCTCGTTCGAAGAAAGCATAACAAGGCCTGATCAGCCGCTAGCAGTCTACGATTCGGTGCGCGCCGGCATGGAAGTGCTCATGCGGAATGGGGTGAATGCAGGCGACGCTCCTGAAGTGGTCGCGGATACGGTGGTAAAAGCGGCGACTACGGTAGCACCGAGACGGCGCTATACGGCCGGAAAACAAGCAAGCCAAGTACGTTTCCTGCGCCGTTTCCTACCGGAAGCCCTGGTAGACAAGAGCTTGCGCAAGTTTAACCAGTTGCCGACGGTCTGAATATTGAAAGATAACGACATGATCTATTTTTCAACGCATACCAAATCGAATGATTATGTCGAATATTACCGAACCTTTTACCGAAGGAGGAAGCAACATGCCGAAACCCAAAACTCCGATAATGCCGACCACCCGTGACCGGCTGCAATTCCGATTCTCAAGCAAAGGCTGGCTGCTGGCCGCGTTGCTGCCGCTGACGATAAGCGTCGGATGCAGCGATCAAGATAAACAAACACAAGCAGTTTCCAGACCGGTAAAGGTGTTTCGAACCGAGGACACCGCTACGGTCGGAGTTATGAGCTTTGCCGGGGAAGTCAGGGCAAGAATCGAAACGCCGTTATCCTTCCGGGTGGCCGGTAAACTGCTGGAGCGGAAAGTAGACGTTGGCGACCAGGTACATAAAGGCCAGCTGCTGGCAATATTGGATGGCAACGATTACCGCCTCGCCGTGCAGGGCCTCAAGGCTCAGCTGGCTTCCGCCCAGGCCGACAGCAATTTCTTGCGGGACGATCTGGCGAGATACCGCGAATTGTTGGCCCAGCAAGTCATCAGTCCGCCGGAGTTCGAGCGGCACGAGACCGCTTATACCACGGCGCGGGAGCGGACGGCGGCTCTGGAAGCCCAATTGGCCCAAGCGCTTAATCAGCTGACCTATACCGAACTGCATGCCGACCGCGACGGTGTGGTCACGGCGCTGGCTGTCGAGGCCGGGCAGGTGCTGGCGGCAGGACAGGCCGTGGTGACGCTGGCCCAACTCGACGAAAAGGAAATCCATTTCGACGTGCCCGAGCATCGACTGGCGGAAATCCAGCGCCAACAAGCCGTTAATGTGTCATTGTGGTTAGACGACAATCGGCTGCTCAAGGCTAAAATTCGCGAAATCTCCTCGGCCGCCGAACCGGCCAGCCGCACCTATCGCGTCAAGGCAAGCTTGCTGGAAGGTATGGACGCCGCGCAATTAGGCATGACCGCGACCGTTCATATCGCGGCGAACACCGCTTCTGGTATCGCCATCCCGCTTTCCGCCGTCTATACCCCGCAAAACCAGCCGGATCATCCCACGGTGTGGTTGGTCGATGAGCAGGCTGCCACCGTCAAATCCGTGCCGGTTCGGTTAGGCAAAACGCTGGCCGGCGAACGCATTGCCGTCGAGGGCCTCGTCACCGGCCAATTGTTGGTCAGCGCCGGCGTTCAACGCCTGGCCGAGGGGCAGGCTGTCCGCTTGCCGGAAGGATCGGGATTGTCTAAGAATCGCGGTAGCCAGAAACATCTATATAAGGCAAAGCCATGAAAGCGTTTAACCTCAGCGAGTGGGTACTTAAACATCGCTCCTTCACCGGTTTTATGATCGCCCTGGTCGTGCTCGGCGGGATGTTCGCTTATTACCGGCTGGGCCAGCAGGAAGATCCGCCGTTCACGTTTCGAATCATGGTGGTCAAAACCCTCTATCCCGGCGCCACCGCGCTGGAAATCGAGCAGCAGTTGACCGACAGACTGGAAAAGAAAATCCAGGAGTTACCCAATCTGGATTATTTGCGCAGTTACTCCAAACCCGGAGAATCGGTGATTTTCGTCACGCCCCGCGAGGACACGCCGCCCAAGGAGATTCCCGAGCTTTGGTATCAAGTGCGCAAGAAGGTCGACGACATTCGCATGACGTTGCCGCCCGGCAGCATCGGACCGTTTTTCAACGACGAATTCGGCGATACCTATAGTCTGATCTACGCCTTTTCCGGCGAGGGTTTTAGTTATGCCGATATGAAATTGGCGGCCGATTCGGTCCGCCAGCAGCTGTTGCGGGTCAAGGATGTCGAGAAGGTCGATCTGATCGGCGTGCAGGACGAAAAGATTTTCGTCGAGTTTTCCGACAAAAAGCTGGCCGAACTGGGCCTGGATACGGCGGCGGTTGCCCAGGCCTTGCAGGCACAGAACGGCATGGCGCCGGCCGGCAC
>SCST01000924.1 GCA_004299465.1 Methylovulum sp.
ACCACCTCGTTCTTCTCCAGGGCCGGGCTGGGGTAGTCGGTCCTGATGGGTGCAGAGGTCAGGGCGAGAATGCCATCGACACTCTCTTCCGGGAGCATGAGCTGGAGCAGGAGTTGATCATCGGACAGCCTTCCGCCGAACTGGCGGTGCAGTTCCTTGATGGATGGCTGCGGAGGCTGCCATTTCAGGAATTCCTTGCCCCTGGCCGAGCCGAGTATCCTGTCCAGGACATTGGGGTCGACCGGCGCAACCGTTTTTCCATAGAAACCCAATACGTACTTGCAGACCTCGTCCGGCACCAGGCTGTAGCGCTCGCCCGAGACAAGATTCAGCACCGCCTGTGTCCCCACGATCTGGGAAAGCGGGGTGATCATGACCGGGTAACCCAGCTCCTTGTGCACTTGTATCGTTTCCCCCAGCACTTCTTCCAGGCGATGCGCGTCGCCCCTGATAGCAAGCATCGATTCCAGGTTGCTGCGCATTCCTCCGGGTATCTGATGATCGTATTGGGACAGATCATATTCAACCGGGACGCCCATGGGTTTGCCCTCTTTTCGGGCGACGTAGTTGAAATGGGCCGCTATGGTCTCGAGCGCCTCGGTATCCAGCGATGAAGTAAAACCCAGGCGCTGAATATTCTTCAAGGTGTTTTCCACGGACGGCAGCGAATTCCCGTTGGCCAGAGGCCGGCTGGCGGTGTGCACGGTTCTGACGCCCAGCTTGACGGCTTCCACATAACACAGAGGGGCCAGACCGGTGGTGCAGTGCGAGTGGATTTCCAGTGGAATACCGTCGAGGTTCTTCATGATCGCCGGCACCAGCGTCCTGGTTCGCTCAGGCGTGAGCAGACCGATCGAGTCCTTGATCATGATGAAATCGACCTTCATCCGGGCGAGTTCGGCAGTTTTCCGGGCGTAATACTCATCGG
>SCST01000069.1 GCA_004299465.1 Methylovulum sp.
TCGATGTGTTCACGCTGAAGAGCCGGCCGGGAATATGCACCATCTCCGTTAACGTACCGGCCAGCGGCATATGCAGCCGGTGATAATCCTTCGGCGATAAATAAATCGTCGTGAACGCGCCGTTATTAAAAGGTTCGGCGCGTTCCGCACTGCCGCCCAATAAATCCAGCGCAGTAAAGCTTTTGCCTTTAGCTTGGAAAATATTACCGTCACTGATAAGCCCGGACTGGCTGACAACGCCATCCGCAGGGCAGGCAACGGCACCGAGTTCGGAGCTTACAGGCCTGAGACCGGGCTTGAGCTCACGGGTAAAAAAGTCGTTAAAACTTTTGAACGCATCGATGTCCTGCACCAATGCCTCAGCCATATTCACACCGTAATGTTTGATAACCCGGCTGATCAACAGGTTTTTCAAGGTTTTGTTTTCAGCATGCGTCAGCCTGCTCATCATTGCCGATAAGGCATGATGCGGCAACACGTACTGCGGCAACGTCGTCAAGGCTTCTTTAATGGTCATGGACATGCTTCTGCTCAAGGCAACTGGACAAATTCAGGCGCTTTCCAGGCAGGGTCCCTATGCTCTGCGACCACCGTGGTATAAATGCCGCCACGGACATTAAATTCCGCACGCACGCGCATGAACATGGGCGCGACCGCTTTAACCATATCGTTGAGAATTTCATTGGTGACCGCTTCATGGAATGCACCCTGCTCGCGGAACGCCCACATATACAATTTTAACGATTTGAGTTCCACACAAAGTGTAGCGGGCACATACTCAATTTGAATCGTGGCAAAATCGGGTTGCCCGGTTTTAGGGCAAAGACAGGTGAATTCAGGAATGTCAATACGGACCGTATAATCACGGCCGGGCTGCGGGTTATCGAATATTTCCAGGTCTTTACTAGCTTGTGTGCTCATAGTGATTTTCAGTCGGTTAAAAAACGGATTATTCTATCAGCTTTCGATACGAGCTTGGCTGTGCATCATGCGCGCGCCGCTGTAAAAGGCTTTTAAGACGCGAGTCCGCTCGGACCGAGCCTGTCCGGTGCGGCAAAGCGCATGCAATCCGGCAGAAAAGGACGCCAAGCCATTGTTATCCCTATTTTTTTAAACACTAGTCGGTGACTGTGCAAGCTGTAAATATCTATGAGAAAACATTGACTTGTGCTAGCATGATTTTGCACTCATAGCGTCGGACAAAGCCTGTTTTTTCCTGTAAAGTTGCGAACTTAAGCCGCATCTCGCAACCGCTATGTGGGCAAATAACCTTATAGAATTAAACTTATTTTGACGAGATAACAATGAATAATAAAATTTATAAATCGGCAATAGTTTTAGCTCTTGCACTAACCGGTAACACTGCTTTCGCAAAACCATGCGACTTACTCCCTACCCGTGCGGCATTGGAAACGGCATTAAAAGCCGCCCAAAGTCAAGGTAACGGCGGTTTCGGCCTGCACATGTGGGCAACCATGGTCGACAGGACTGGCGTAGTTTGCGCTATTGCCCGTTCAGGCGCTAATTCAGGCGAACAATGGCCGGGCAGCCGGGTTATTTCTGCGCAAAAAGCCAATACCGCAAATGCGTTCAGCTTACCGGGCTTAGCCTTGTCGACGGCAAATCTTTATACCGCCACACAACCCGGCGGCAGCCTGTACGGCTTGCAGGAAAGTAATCCGGTACATGTTGATGTTGCTTATGCGGGTGACTTTGCAAAATACGGCACGGATAAAGACGCATTGATTGGCAGAAAAATAGGCGGCGTCAATGTCTTTGGCGGCGGCCTGGCTTTATATGATGTCAGCGGTAGAATTATAGGCGGCATTGGCGTCAGCGGCGATTCTTCCTGCGCGGACCATAATATTGCCTGGCGGACCCGTTTTGCTTTAGGTTTGGATCATGTTCCTGCCGGCGTAGCGACCGCCGGCGACGACAATATCGTCTATGACATCAGCAATGGCGATACCTCGACAGTGAGCGAAGTGCCTTCTTTAGGCAAAAGCGCCGGCGGCTGGGGCCATCCGGCCTGTTCACCGGCGGCAAAAGCAATTGCTGAAGGCTTCCATAAGGCAGGCTCCGGTTCCCTCTAGGTCTTAAGCTTAAACCGATTGCGCCATTCACACGGGTGGATAATGGCGCAATCGGGATTTTGCCCGTCCCGCAAGCATCGCACCGCTTATCTTCCCATCATCACTACTGCGCCCAGTACAGAATGGATTTCTCCGATCCTGTATATAGTTTACGGCTTTTATAATAGAGCTTATGCACAATTAGCCAAGCGAGCCATTTGCCATCGTCGGGTCTGTTCATTAGAGCTTATGCACAATAAGCGTTGAATATGGTTTGTCGTAACAAGAAATCCTTATGCAGCCCATGAAATACGGGAGCTGCAACGGAGCCTCATATCAAGGGTTATTGTAAATCTCATGTATCGCCCATTTTAGTTAAATAAAAAACCATTTATTTCAATACGTTAGGTATCTCATCTAATTGTGCATAGAATTGACTAGGCCACAGACTGTATGCATGACGGAACTGTAAATTGAATGGGAGCAACGAAAGCGGGTGGCAATAATCGCCCAGTTTTTCACCCAGCCAATGCAATGTTCCACCCTGACACGGACGGCTCTTAGTTGAGAATTGAACGCTTCCTGCTGTTCTGTCAATTCTTTTCCTTTCAACTTTTTGAAAGGATACGCTGATTCAAAACTTCAGTTGAGGTGAAACTGCCTCGTTTAAGCAGGCGGCGGCTCAGGATACCGAACCAGATTTCGACCTGGTTGAGCCATGAGCAATGTTTTGGGGTATAAACAAAACGGATACGATGCCCGGTGTCTTGCAAGAACTCTGCGCGGGAGGCCATATTGAGCAGGATACCGGACTTGCCTTTCTCACCCAGTGCGGTTTTTACGCCACAGAGTTCCGCCACGCATTCCACCAGCGAGACCGATTTATGCGTATTGAGCTGGTCTGCAATAATCAGCGTTTGCGTCCCATGCCGGGCGTACTCGAACTCGTGCAGTTCCAGTTTACCCTTGGACATCGCCTGATCAGGGTGTATGCGCTCCAGTGCCTGGATGCCGGTTTTTTCGTCAATGCTGACCACATGGACACCGGCTTCGTGCAGTTCCTGTGCTTGATGATAAAGTTTGCATACGGTTCTGACTTCTTGCCGAAAAGTAGCTTCATCCTCCACTTCGTGGTTCAGCCAATATTTGATCCGGTGGGGTT
>SCST01000603.1 GCA_004299465.1 Methylovulum sp.
TATGGTTCCTTCAGCAGCTCGGCATCGGCCTCGAAGGCTAAACAAGGATTACCGCGCGAATTCGGCCATTCATTGGTCAAAAAAATAAGCGCTTATAAAAAATAAGCCGGATAAGGGGGCAGCGTTTTCTGATGACAGGCCTAACACTCCGGGCCGGGATAAGCCCTGCAAACAAACCCACTCACTCTTGAATACAATGACACCATTAAAAAACGACATCTTCATTAAAGCGCTGTTAAAGCAGCCGGTAGACCGCACTCCCATTTGGATGATGCGGCAAGCGGGAAGGTATTTGCCGGAATACCGGCAAGTCAGGGAGCAGGCAGGTAGCTTTATGAGCCTGTGCATGCATCCTGAGTTAGCCTGCGAAGTGACCTTGCAGCCGTTACGCCGGTTTAATTTCGATGCTGCGATCCTGTTTTCAGATATTCTGACGATACCCGATGCGATGGGCTTAGGGCTTTATTTTACTGAAGGGGAAGGCCCGAAATTCAAAAATCCGGTGTGTACAGTAGCTGATATTGAGCAATTGCCTGTTCCTGATCCTTGTACGGATTTGCGTTATGTGGTCGATGCGGTACGCTTGATCAGGAAAAATTTACAAGGCAGCGTGCCGCTTATCGGGTTTTCCGGCAGTCCCTGGACGCTGGCGACGTATATGGTTGAAGGCGGCAGCAGCAAGAGTTTTCAAAAAGTGAAAGGCTTGATGTATGAACAGCCCGCGGCTATGCATCTCATGCTCGACAAACTGGCGCAATCGGTAGCGGCGTATTTGAATGCCCAGATTGAAGCGGGCGCCCAAGCGGTAATGTTGTTCGATACCTGGGGCGGCATACTGAGCAGCGAAGATTATATTGAGTTCTCATTAAATTATGCCAGGCAAGTCAGGGCATTGCTCAAAACGGAGAACGATGGGCAGCGTGTCCCGGCGATCTTGTTCACCAAAGGCGGCGGCTTGTGGCTGGAAGCGATGGCCGACGCCGGTTATGATGCATTAGGCCTGGATTGGCAGACCGATATACGGCAAGCCCGCGCCAGAGTCGGCCATCGAGTGGCCTTGCAAGGCAATATGGACCCGGTTTCGCTTTATGCCCAGCCGGCGGTGATAGTCGAAAAAGTTAAAACGGTTTTAGAAAAATACGGTCCGGGTTCGGGGCATGTGTTTAACCTGGGGCATGGTATTTTGCCCGATATTAATCCCGATCATGTTAAAGCAATGGTCGATGCGGTGCATCAATACAGCCCCGCTTATCATCAGTAGTCTTACGCGAAGGTTTCTCATGAAAATAGTTAAAAGCTTTTTGGCCGCCGGTTTATTGGCGATCAATGCCGGTGTCAGCGCAGAAGAAGCCGCAGAAATTACGGTTTATAGAAGCCCGACCTGCAGTTGCTGTGAAAAATGGCTGGCGCATTTGCAACAGGACAAGTTTACCGTCAAGGATATTGTGATCGGCGATATACAGGCTATCAAGGCCAAATACGGCGTTACAGCGGAGTTGGCATCTTGCCATACCGCTATTATTAACGGCTACGTCATTGAAGGCCACGTACCGGCCGGCGATATCAGGACCCTGTTAAAAAGCAAACCCAAGGTCGTCGGGATAGCGGTTCCCGGTATGCCGGCCGGGACGCCGGGCATGGAGATGGGCACTAAAAAAGAGGCTTACGATGTGGTGAGTTTTGATGCCCAGCACCGGGTGCAGGTATTTAATAGCTACCAGGGCAGTCAATAAGCGTTGGCAAGAGGGTCCCGGCAATCATAAGCTGAGCCGCCAAGTCGGGCGGAGACCGACATCCCAGTCAATCGCCCGCGCCAGGCCGGAAAAATACCGGTTTGTAAAGACAAAAGCCACGCACATACTGTGCGCTATTCACAGCACCGGATTAGGCCGAATGCATGAGATGGAAGCCTAATTCTATGTTATGGTTTGTGTTTGGAAAACGCCGGAATATTGATAGGGTTAGGAAAAAATAGTATCAACCGGAATAACGCCCAAAGGCGGCATTGCGCCAAAAGTTGCCAAGTTAATAACGAGATCGCTGTTGGCCTGAAATCCCGGCGTATTGTCATTGATGACCAGGTAAGCATTAAAGAAACCAAAAGTTTCAACAATTGCCGCACTATTGACGGCCAAGGCTTGGTTTCCCGCCTGTTTTCCGTTGGCATCAATAAATATTTGCTGGAGCGAATCCAGCGACAAACCAAAGTCGTCAATATCCGCGGCGCGAGTTAGATTGTCCGGCTTTGCCAGTGCCGCGCCCGTCTTGGACAGCAGGTCAATGGTGTCGCTTCCGATAGTAAAGCTATCGACTTGATCTGTTGCGGAAAAAGAAGACTGGCCGTACTGGAATACATAAGTATCAATGCCTAAGGAATCGTTAAACGCGTCTTCTCCGGCCCCGCCATTGAGTGTGTCGTTGCCCACGCCGCCGTCAATGAAATCGTCGCCATCGTCTCCGTTGATCTTGTCATTGTCCAAATCGCCAAAAAGAGAGTCATCCCCGGCCCCTCCATTGAGGAGGTCATCGCCAAAACTGCCGTTAATGATGTCGTTCCCTGATGCCCCGCTTAAAATATTGCCTAAGCCGTTGCCCAGCATGTTGTTGCCAAGGGCGTTACCGGTGCCTTGAATGCCCGTATCAATCAGTGTCAAATTTTCCAGGTTGGCGCTTAAGGTGTATTTGCTGGATGTCGATTTAACCCGTTCAAAGTCGCCGGTAGAGGTTTCAATAATGACATCGGCGGGGCGGTCGACGATATAGGTATCGTCTCCAGTCCCGCCGCTTAAGGTATCGTTACCTTTGCCGCCGTCCAGGGTATCATCCCCGCCGAGCCCTATCAGCGCATTATTGGCCTGATTGCCGGTAATCAGGTTGTCTAAGGCATTGCCTGTGCCATTAATAGCCGCAGTCCCTTCGAGCTTTAATTCCTCAATATTTTTTCCTAAGGTATAGTTGACGAAAGCATTAACGCTATCAAAATCAAATATTCCGCTTTCAATGACGAGGTCTCCACGATCGTCGACGACGTAAATGTCCCCTCCCGCACCGCCTGTCATGGTGTCTCGGCCGGTCCCTCCGTCTAGGTAGTCGAAGCCGTCGTCTCCGCTAAGACGGTCGTTTTTACTGCCACCCAGCAAGGTGTCGTCGTCACCACCGCCATTGAGCGTAACCGAGCCCAGAGTAAAGCCGGAGGCGTCTAAGATATTTTCGCCCTCACCGCCTGTGAGTTGAGCTTGCTCAATACTGATCAGGACATCGACCCCATTGCCCACTAAACGATCGTTGGCGAGGATAAACTTTGCTAAATCGCCTGATTCGATGACCCGGTCAATGCCGTTACCACCGTTAAGAACATCGCTCTGCCTGCCACCGCTTAAGTTGTCATTGCCGTTTCCTCCATTAAGCGTGTCGTCGCCTGCACCGCCATTGAGGGTGTCTGCCCCGCCTTTGGCGTTAATGGTGTTTTCTTCGTTGTTGCCGGTTAACGATTCTCCATTATCTGTGCCGTCGATCACTTCGCCGGCTTGAGAGGGGATAGACATTCTCAGCTCGTATAAGCCGGTGGCATTGCCAAAATCCCATTCAGCGCCAGCCACGCCAAAAACATAAGTTCCTGACGCCAGTGACGTCAGGTCTATACGATAGCTGAAAGGGTTATTAGGTAATTGGTAGCTTTGCTTGATTTCCGTATAGCTAGCAGTGATTGCGTCGTAGCTATATAAGCGCATTTGATAAAAGGCTTCGATATTCACGACATCTGCTGAGGAAAGTTCAATGTAACTGTTGATGGGCGCGGCGGTATCCACTTCAAAACGATAAAAATCGATTTTGTCGCTGGAGGCGCTGTCGGCAAGAAATTCTAAAAATCCCCCGCCGGTATTTGTTCCAGTTAATGCGCCAAGATCAACGGCCAGGTCGAGAAGGTTATTATTTTCTATGTCTATAAATCCTAAATTATTTGCCATGATTTGTTACTCTGATGAATGTTAGAAAAAGACCCTGAGTGGTTAGGTTTTTTGGGTGCGAAGATAGCTAGCTGATCCATTTTTCGTACGATAACGCCATTTTGCTTAAGTTAATCAGTTACCCTGCCTAAGTCAACGCGCCGCGCAGAACCCGAATTGCTGCGTTCCTCCCGCCGGAACCGATTTGTTCCAGTCGGCGCCTTTAGTGTTCAATAGGGTGCCGGATTGGGTATAAACCGCATTCCATAGCGCGGTAACATGGCCTTCTATGTTCAGGCTGGCCGTCCATACCTGATCGCTTCCGCCCGAATTCCTGACCTCGACCGTTGCGCAATAACCGCTTCCCCAGTCGGAATCCTTGTGCAGAGTAGCCTGGATGCTGCCTGCTACAGGGTCGCTTTCATCGGTATCGTCTGCCGTAGCGCAGCCTGGGTCGTTTGGATAGTCCAGTCGCCCGTCGTTGTCGTTGTCGATGTTGTCTTGGCATGCCGGCGGGATAATTGGGCGTTCGGCGCAAAAACCGAAACTTGCAGAGGTCCCGCTTGCCAGGAACTTGTTCCAGCCGGCGCCGGTTGCGCTGACCTCGTCGCCGTGCTGCGCGTAGACGGCGTTCCACAAGCCGCGGACCGTACCCTGCACGCTGAACCGGGTTGTCCATTCCAGGACCTTGGCGGTATCGTTGCTGATCGATACATCGGCGCAATAACCGCCGCCCCAATCGGAACTGACAGTCAGCCTGGCCGGCAGTTCGGTGGGTGGTGCGGGATTGAATTCGTTATCGTCGGTGGCCGAGGCACAGCCCGGATCGGCGGGATGGTCGGTGAAACCGTCCTGGTCGTTGTCGACGCCGTCCGCGCAGGCCGGCAAGGGCTGGCTCTCGGAGGTGTCTCCGGTCGAAGCGCAACCCGGATCGGCGGGGAAGTCGCTTAAGCCGTCCCCGTCGTTATCGACGCCGTCGGCGCAGGCGACGGGAGGGCGTTCCAGCGGCAATGCGCCGTTAGTGTAATAGCTGTTGATACCGAGGCGCAGGAAACCGCCGTCATCGTCGGCATTGAGCGCGGGCCGGTCGTTGAGATGATCGCTATGGTTGGCGGCGCGGTTGTCGATAGGCGCCGGATTAGTGATGCCGTCGTTACGGGCGTCGAAATACTTGCTTTGGTCGTCCTGCCCGGCGCCGAACAGCAAAGCGACCACGCCGGCGTCACGGTATTGCGCCAAGCGTGTAGTATCGCCGTTTTCCACGACGGCTTGCAGGAAATACTCGGGACGATTGTCCTGGTAGTGGCCGATGGTGTTATTGCTGCTTTGATACAGCGTATTGCCCATAGGGATCTGCCATAGGATCACTTCCTGCCCGAGTTCCGCGGACAAGCGGGACAGGAAGCTGCGGAAAACGTCGAAATCGGTCGGTTTCCACCAGCGTTGCGGGGCGCCGTGTATTTGGTAATAGCCGGAGTCCCGGTCCGAGAATTCGGCGAACATGACATCGAAGGGAGCCGCTAAGGCACGGTAGAACCCGGCGGTGGCCAGGGCGAGTTCATCCGGGTCGCCGTGGTTGAGAATCAGGTCGGTGCGGGTGGCCCAGTTGGAGACATGCCAACCCAGGATGACCTTGGGGGCGTATTGATCGCGCAAGGCCACCATCAGCTTGGCGTAGCCGCGCGCGTTATTCTCGTAAGCCGCGGCTTGCGGCAGTCCCGAGGATGCCACCGCCACGGGCGTCTGGGCCGGATCGCTGTTATTCGACTGCATGCCGCCGAACAGGTCCGGCTCAAGGTGCACGATCACCGGCTCGCCGAAAGCGGCGATGCGTTGCAGCAGGAATACCCAGTTCTCAAAATACGCCTTCATCGTCGACGGCTCTTGCAGGTTGCGGAACGGAGGATCTTCGCCGACATGGGGGGCGGCGTGGACTAATTCGTAGTACGTGACTACCGGCATTAGCCCGGCTTCCCGGCTTTCATTCAGCCACAGGTCGGCGAATGCCCCGTCGGGGACATTCCAGTGCCGCCAATCGTTGGCTCCAAGCCCACCGGTAAAATATTGGTAGCGATAGCCCAGCGGCATGTCGCCGATGCGGTCGATGCCGCCTGCCGGGTTGTTGCCTACGCCGAAAGACAGCACCGGCGGCGTGTTGCCGGCCATCGGCAAGGCCAGGACGGCTGTTGCTGGGGCAGTCAACGCAAACGCCAATATGACATTGCGTAAAGTTTCGGAATATTTGTTCATCATTGTTCGTTCCTCAGTGATATTCAAAAGACAGGGCCTGTTTCAAGCAATTAAAAAATCGGTAACTATCTAATACAGGCGATTTGCTTCATTCGGCTGGCGTATTGCGAAACACGTTGATGCCTAATGCAATAAAGCCTAGGCTTATAACGATGGAACCGATGCTTGCCAATGGTTCGCCGACATCGCCGTGGTTGCTGTAAATTAGGAATACGCCGCTGATAATGATCGGCAAGCCGACGCTATGTAAGTAGAAATGCGCTGTAGCCAGTTGATGGCGGCCCAACTCGGGGAAGACCTGGTAGATCAAGCCGAAAATAGCCGATGAAACCCAACCGAGGAGATTGGCGTGCGCATGCGTTGAGTGTTGAGAGAAAGAATGGCTTGCCGCCATATAGATGCCGAGGCCTATGCCTACAAAGGCATAGAGAACGGCCATGCGTATAAATTTAAGTGCCATAGTAATAAACCTGCCTGAAATTCAAAAAAGCTAATTTATCGTATTAAGGATTAATAGAATGTTAAAAAATAACGTTTGAAACTTTAAAATGGGCTTAATTGCGAAGGCCTGGCGATTGCCGGGAGTTGATCCGGCTTACGCCAGGCTATGGGCGGACAGGTTCATTCAAGAAGCTTGTTTTAATGTAGCTATTCAGCCCCTTGCTGTAGGGCGTGCCGCGCGCCATCAACAGACTGGCACGTTATCCACGCGCCGGAGAAGGCGCGCGCAGCACGCATCAGGCAAGGATCTGAACAGTTACGGTTTTAATATGTGGCATAAATGGTGCTTTCTTGAGCTTCTTTACAATACCCTCCTTTGGGTGCTTACTGCGTTAACATATTATTAATGCGCTTGATAAAGTCAGCCGATGATGCGGGGCTTGTCCCGTTTAAATAGTTGCGGCAGAACCCTTCGAATTACATTAAATCAAGTAACGCTGCAGCTTCACCCGCTTGGTCGTTAACAAAAACCTATATTAAAACCTAATGAATTGTTGCCAGTTTCCTCTTAGCCCTTATCCGGTAGAACTCTCACGAAAGGATTTTCACCTGATGGCTAAGGTTGTATGTTTGTTGCATAGACTCAGTGAAAATAACGCTTATCGGATATTACTTGAGGACAGCCTGCCGATCGCCGCAAAACTGGATTCAGGACATCATGCCGTCATGATGGGATATGACTTCCATCTGGGCGAATCCGGTCCAAAGCTTATTGAAGTGAATACCAATGCCGGTGGCGCCTGGTTTGCTTATTTGTGCGCCAATCCTTCGGCAAGCCGTTTTAGCGGGCGTTTTGGAAACCGGCTGCTGAGTTCTTTTTTAACGGATTATGCGTTGTTCAAACGCGATATCGATGCCCGCCCTGAAACTATCGTGATTCTTGACGCCTTTCCCGAGACACAATTTCTTTATCCGGAAATGCAGGT
>SCST01000604.1 GCA_004299465.1 Methylovulum sp.
AAAAATACGACTGCATGGATGCAGGAGGTAGAGCAACGCAGGAGCAGTTGCCGAGAACGCAGATGGCGCAGATGATTATGATGAACACTGATAATCTTAAAGCAGCGATCAGTTTATCGCCGCCACCTGAAGCGGGCGCGCCCAATCGGCAATTTTAGCAAACTGAATAGCTACAACATCTTATTTGATCATAATAATCAGCGTCATCTGCGCTCCATTGTTTTTGATGACTGAATAGTACAGTTCAACAGTAAAAAACCTGATGTTGTGAACTCTTCTTGTAACAAGCCATGAGGAACTGCGATGAATGACGAAATATTTAAAAACCTGGTGCGGAAAAATATGGGTTATGTTGCCATCGGCGTGGTTGCGTTGATTGTTATCAATCTGTGCTTCGGTATCAACGATGCCGGGGAAAGAACTGTCGTCCAGTATCCGACCGGAGCTTTGTTCGTCAAATTCACGCCCGGTATCTACTTCAAGGGCTTCGGCAATACTGAAATCTACGCGGATGTCATCACTTATGATTTCGATAAGGCCGATTCAGCGGGTAAAACCGGCGCAAGCAGCCTGAAAGCGACCGGCGTCGCCGTTCGTTACCAGGATGGCGGCACCGGCACCGTGTTCGGCAAAGCCCGTTTTGCGTTACCTAATGATGTTGAAACGATGATACGCCTGCACAAAGATTTTCGTAACAAAACCGCAGTCGCTGAAAAACTGATCAGGACTGTCGCTGAAGAATCGATGAATTTAACCGCCGGTCTGATGACATCCGAAGAAGCTTATGCGGAAAAACGCGGTATTTTCACGCAGTGGGCTGAACAGCAAGTGGCTTCTGGGAAGTTTTTTACCGAATTAAAATCCATCGTGGAAAAACAGGAAGCCACCAACGAACACATGACACGCAATATTCCCGTCATTAAATACGGAACTGACGGTTTACCGATCCAGCACGCCAGCGATTTCAAAATGTACGGTATTAAAGTGAATGGCTTTCAAATTACCGATTGGGATTTCGAAAAGAAAACGCTGGATCAAATATCGCGTAAACGCGAAGCGACTATGGGTATTATCACCGCCAAAGCGGATGCCGAACGGGCGCGTCAGGAAGCACTGACTGCCGAAGAGCAGGGCAAGAGAAATGTTATGGTTGACCGTTATACCAAGGAACAAGAAAAAATCCAGGCGGTCGTCGATGCCGAAAAAGACAAGGAAGTGGCGGTTACGCAAGCGATGAAAGCGGTATTAGTCGCCGAACAGCAAAAACTTGAGGCCGAACAGAAACGGCTGGCCGCAATAGCGTATAAACAGGAACAAATCCTGCGCGGCGAGGGCGATGGCGAATACAAGCGCCTGGTCATGAGCGCCGACGGCGCCTTAGCCGCTAAGCTCGATGCCTGGAAAACCGTACATATGCGCTACGCCGCAGCGATAGAGAAACAAAAATGGGTGCCGGAAATCCAGATGGGCGGCAGTGGACAGCCTTCAGGAAGCGCGGCGAACGATCTTATCGAGATGCTGAAAGCGCAGACCGCCAAAGAGCTGAAACTGGATATGAGCATAAAAAACAATTAAGTAGGGTTACGCATCGCGTACCTTTTTTGGCGCTTCGGGCGCTATCTGTATTGGATTTATGGTACATGTGGCCCGGTGTCCGAGGCAGTGTGTATACGCATTTAATCCCGACAACAACAGCATAGAATTAACTGTACTTTTAGAGAGAAACAATGGCTGGACACAGTAAATGGGCCAATATCAAGCATCGTAAGGCCGGACAGGATGCCAAACGCGGCAAGATTTTCACCAAAATGCTGCGTGAAATTAACGTCGCCGTAAAGACCGGCGGATCAGACCCGACCAGCAACCCATCATTACGGACGGCGATAGACAAAGCATTGGGCGCCAATATGCGCCGCGACACCATCGACAATGCGATCAAAAAAGCTTCCGGCGCGCTCGAAGGCGTGAATTACGAAAACATCCGTTATGAAGGCTACGGACCGGGCGGTACGGCGCTGATTGTCGACTGCCTGACCGATAACCGTAACCGCACCGTCGGCGAAGTCCGCCATGCCTTTACCAAAGCGGGCGGTAATTTGGGCACGGACGGTTCGGTTGCGTATATGTTCAGCAAACTCGGGATCATGAGTTACGCGCCGTCGATAGACGAGGACGCCCTGATGGAAGCGGCCTTGGAAGCCGGTGCGGACGATGTCATCACCAATGACGACGGTTCCGTCGATGTCATGACGTCACCGGAAAATTACCTGACGATTAAAGAAGCGCTGGTCGCCGCAGGTTTTACGCCTGACAATGCCGAAGTGACGATGCAGGCCGCGACGATGGTGGAGCTCGATGCCGAAACCGCCGAAAAAATGCTGCGCCTGATCGACCGGCTCGAAGATTTGGATGACGTACAGGATGTTTACTCGAATGCGGATATCAGCGAAGAAATTATGGAAGGGCTGGATTGATGTCCGATGCGCATAAGGCTCCAGAGGGCATCGCGCACCAGCATTTCGCATCACTTTAAAAATGCCAAGGCGAATTGATCACAACTTCGTGGTTATTATTTATATTGAATGCTTTTACAGCCTCTAACTTTAGGAAAGAATCTCAACAACATCATGCATAACCAGGCTTTTCGGCGTTTTAACCACTGATGCGTATCCTAGGCATAGACCCCGGATCAAGACTAACCGGCTACGGCATCATAGAAGAGTCGCCCCGCGGGTATCGCTACATCGCCAGCGGTTGTATCCGGATTAAAGCCGACTATTTCCCCGACCGGCTCAAACAAATTTTTGACGGCGTAGTGGAAGTGGTTGAACGCTATCAGCCCGAATGCATGGCAATCGAACAAGTCTTCATGCACAAAAACGCCGATTCGGCGCTTAAGCTCGGGCAAGCACGCGGCGCTGCGATTTGCGCGGTACAAACAACGGGATTGCCGGTGTTCGAATATGCCGCGAGGCAAGTCAAGCAGGCCTTGGCCGGTAAAGGTAATGCCGATAAACTTCAGGTCCAACATATGGTGAAAATTCTGTTAAACATTCAAGGTGAACTACAAATCGATGCCGGCGATGCGCTAGGCATAGGTATTTGCCATGCGCATTACCAACAAACCGCTTTGCGTTTACAACAAGGTTTATTGAAATGATCGGTTTCTTACGCGGCAAGCTGGTGCATAAAGCGCCGCCCTTGTTAATCCTGGATGTGCAAGGCGTCGGCTATGAGCTGGAGGCGCCGATGACCACCTTTTACAACCTGCCAGGAATCGGTGTCGAAGTGACCTTGCATACGCACCTGGTCGTACGCGAGGATGCGCATAGCCTGTTCGGTTTTGCCGCCGAAGCCGACCGCAGCCTGTTTCGGACCTTAATCAAGGTTAACGGCGTCGGCCCGAAGCTGGCATTGACCATTTTGTCTGGGCAAAGCGCGGAAGAATTTCATCATTGCATACATAATAACGACACCCAGGCTTTAGTACGCCTGCCTGGCGTCGGCAAAAAAACCGCCGAACGTTTAATTATCGAAATGCGCGACCGCCTGCCGGAAGCAAAACCGTCGGAGACAAATAGCGCTACGCCGACAATTGCATACGCTGCAGGCAATGCCAAACAGGAAGCGATCAGCGCCTTGTGTTCGCTAGGCTACAAACCGCTGGACGCCAATAAAATGGTGCAACATATCAATACCGACAATAAAAGCTGCGAAGACATTATCAGGCAAGCCTTGCAGGGAGCTGTCAGGTGATAGAAAGCGACAGGCTGATCAGCGCCCGCAACCATACCGATGAAGAGCGCCAGGACCGCGCGATACGCCCGAAACGCCTGGCGGATTATGTCGGCCAGGCTAAATTGCGTGCGCAGATGGAGATTTTCATCAAAGCGGCGACTCTGCGTTCCGAGGCGCTCGATCATGTGCTGATTTTCGGTCCGCCCGGCTTGGGCAAAACCACGCTAGCCAATATAATAGCGGCCGAAATGGCGGTTAATATTCGCCAGACCTCGGGACCGGTGCTGGAAAAAGCAGGCGATCTTGCCGCGCTGCTAACCAACCTGGAAGCGCATGATGTGTTGTTTATCGACGAGATTCATCGATTGAGCCCTGCTGTCGAAGAAATTCTGTATCCCGCGATGGAAGATTACCAGCTCGATTTGATGATCGGCGAAGGCCCCGCCGCGCGCTCCATCAAGCTCGACTTGCCGCCGTTTACGCTGGTCGGTGCGACGACCAGGGCAGGACTATTGACCTCGCCTTTGCGTGACCGCTTCGGCATCGTCCAGCGCCTGGAGTTTTACACGATAGAAGAACTCTGCAGTATCGTCATGCGTTCGGCGCTGATGCTGGGCATAGTCATGGAACAGCAGGGCGCGATTGAAATCGCGAAACGCGCGCGCGGTACGCCGCGTATTGCCAATCGTTTGCTGCGGCGCGTGCGTGATTATGCCGAAGTTAAAGGCAACGGTATCATCAGCGAAGACATCGCCATGCTGGCGCTGGATATGCTGCAGGTGGACAGCAATGGTTTTGATGCGCTGGATCGCAAGTTGTTAATGGCGATGATAGAAAACTTTGCCGGCGGTCCGGTAGGCCTCGACACGCTGGCTGCCGCTATCAGCGAGGAACGCGGCACAATTGAGGATGTGCTGGAACCGTATCTGCTGCAACAGGGCTTTATCATGCGTACCCCGCGCGGACGCGTCGTTACCGAAAACACCTATTTGCATTTCGGTTTGCAACCGCCCAGGTTATTGGGCGTTGCTACTGATTTATTTGACTAGAGCTCATGAGCTTCATCTGGCCGGTACGCGTTTACTATGAAGACACCGATGCCGGCGGCGTGGTGTATCACGCCAATTACCTGAAATTTTTTGAACGCGCCCGTACCGAAATGCTCAGGGCAATGGGCTATGAGCAGGACGAATTATTGGCAAAGGAAGGCATACTCTTCGTCGTGCGCTCGGTGCAGGTTGACTATTTAAAGTCTGCCAGTTTTAATGAACAATTACAAGTCCGCGCGGAAGTCATTATGGCTAAAAATGCCAGCCTGGCCTTTGAACAAGAAATTACCCGCGGCAATGATGTGTTATGTAACAGCATCATTCGCATTGCGTGCCTGGATGCAGGCACGATGCGCCCCAAAGCAATTCCTAAATACTTACTAGAGCAGTTAAAGCATGAATACTGATTTATCCATTTTTCATTTGATTACCGAAGCCAGCTTTGTCGTCCAATTCGTCATGCTGATATTGGCGACCGCATCCGTCGCCTCATGGACCTTTATTTTTTCCAAACGTAAAGAGCTCAATCGGGCCATTGAAATTACCGACGAATTTGAAGAACAGTTCTGGTCCGGCATTGCCTTGGCCGATCTTTACAGGAAATTATCGGCCAAGGATTTTGAACCGGAAGGCATAGAAAAAATATTCCTGGCGGGCTACAAGGAATTTTCGCGCATGCGCCAAAGCGGTAATGTGGAGCCTATGGTGCAGGTAGAAAGCGCCCAACGTACGATGCGTATCGAGTTGTCGCGCGAACTGGACAGGCTGGATGAACATCTGTCGTTTCTCGCCACCGTTGGCTCTACCAGCCCTTATGTCGGATTGTTCGGTACCGTCTGGGGCATTATGAACTCTTTTATGTCGTTAGGTAATGTCAAGCAGGCAACGCTCGCACAAGTGGCTCCCGGCATTGCAGAAGCATTGATTGCCACGGCGATCGGTTTGTTTGCCGCGATACCCGCCGTGGTTTCGTATAACCGCTTCTCTACCCGTCTTGATAGGCTGACAGGCCGCTACGAATTGTTTGTCGAAGAATTCGTGGTCTTACTGCAAAGACAGGCGCACAGCAAATGAGCCATATCAGCAGAAAAAACGGTCGTAGAAAACCGATGGCGGAAATCAATGTCGTGCCTTATATCGATGTCACGCTGGTATTACTGATTATTTTCATGATTACAACACCGATGCTGCAAACCGGTGTGGACGTCGATCTTCCTGAAGCGGAGTCGAAAACCGTGGAAACGGAGGGTGAAAGTAATCCGCCTATCGTCATTTCAATTAAAGAAAATGGTGAATATTACATAAAATTCGACTATCAGGATGATGCGCCCGTGCAGCCTGAAGAAATCAATGCTCAGGTGGTCGCGGTATTGACTGATAAACCGAAAACCCAGGTTTTGATTAATGCCGATAAAGGCGTGGATTACGGTGTAGTCGTTACCGTCATGGCTGCACTGAAAAATGCCGGCGTACCTACTGTAGGGTTAATGACTCAGCCTGCCGAACAATAAGTTAGATGGACAAGCAAAAGCGATATACTCGCCCTTTTATACTGGCATTAACGCTGCATTTTGCATTATTAGGTTTGTTTGCATTAAGCGCCTTGTTAAAGCCTGAAAAACAGGATTCAGAAAAACCCGCACCGGAAATTATCCATGCCACCATGTTCGATGCCGCGGAAATAGAGGCGCAAGAACAAGCGGTTAAACAAGCAGAAGCAGCTGAGGCCAAAGCGGCTAAGGACAAACTTGAAGCTGAACAAGCTAGAAAACAGGCGGAAATTGAAAAAGCTGAAGCAGAAGCAGAGCGAATTGAGTTAGAAAAGCAACAGGCCGCAGCCGAGGAAAAAGCCAAAGCCGAAGCCGCAGCAAAGGCTAAAGCGGAAGTGGCTATGAAGGCCAAGGCAGAGGCCGCTGAAAAAGCCAAGACGGAAGCTAAAGCCGAAGCTGCCGCAAAGGCCAAAGTAGAGGCTGCCGAAAAAGCCAAGGCGGAAGCCAAAACAGAGGCCGCTGAAAAAGCCAAGGTGGAAGCTGCCGCAAAGACCAAAGCAGAGGCTGCCGAAAAAGCCAAGGCGGAAGCCAAAACAGAGGCCGCTGAAAAAGCCAAGGTGGAAGCTGCCGCGAAGGCTAAAGCAGAGGCCGCCGAAAAAGCCAAGGCGGAAGCTAAAGCCGAAGCCGCCGCGAAGGCTAAAGCAGAGGCCGCCGAAAAAGCCAAGGCGGAAGCTAAAGCCGAAGTCGCCGCAAAGGCCAAAGCAGAGGCCGCCGAAAAAGCCAAGGCGGAAGCTAAAGCCGAAGCGGCCGCAAAGGCCAAAGCAGAGGCCGCCGAAAAAGCCAAGGCGGAAGCTAAAGCCGAAGCCGCCGCGAAGGCAAAAGCGGAGGCTGCCGAAAAAGCCAAGGCGGAAGCTAAAGCCGAAGCCGCC
>SCST01000925.1 GCA_004299465.1 Methylovulum sp.
TAAAACAGTCCTACGGCTGGGATAATACGGTTTTCAAAAACTGGTTCGGCAGCACCAGTCCCAGTGCGGCCTTGTATCACGACGCCATCCAGTCCGGGAATGGATTTACCGCTACCCCTCTTGTGCAGGGTATTGCGATAGGTGATGTGATTGCAATCAAGTACCCCAGCGGCCTGAGCAGTACCGGCCATGTCATGCTGGTTCGAGGCGCGCCCACGGAAATCACCGCAACGGCGCCTATCGTGCCGGGTACACGCCAGTACACCGTTGAAGTCTACGATTCGTCGCAAAGCGGCCACGGTGCCGACGATACCCGCAAAATGGCCGATGGCAGTTGGGATACCGGTGTCGGCTCCGGGCTTTTCAGGCTCTATGCCGATGATGTCAGCAATGAGATCGTCGGCTACACCTGGAGCACTTACAGCAACTCCACTTACTATGAGCAATCCGAACGCCATCTTGTCGTCGGCACCTTGCAATAAGCGCCCGCACCCAGCCGTCGGATGTAATGGAACGCAGATGCACAGGTAATCCACGCCAGTTGTTTGCCAGCGTCATCCGTTCTTAAGTGCTGAGTGTTTACCATACCTTATATATGATTAATTACCAGGAGCTTGCCATGATTAAAAGACTAAGCGGACTGAGCCTGTTGTTGCTGGCCCAGCTATCCGATCCTTGTGCTGCGGCGATAGATTATCCGATTGCATTTGTAACGCAAGTGCCGATACCCCAGGATTTTTGTACCTTGAATTCGACTTTTTGCAATCACCAGGCCGGCATTGATATTACCGGGCGCGGCGGTGATTTATGGATGCGTTATCCCGATGGTACGTTAAAAAACCTGACCGAGGCGGCAGGTTTCGGGCAAACCGGGCTGCAGGGCAATAATGCCATCCAGGTGCGCGACCCTGCAGTACATTGGAGCGGCAGGAAAATCATCTTCAGTATGGTCACGGGTGCCCCTACGCATTACCAGGTGAAAAAATTCTACTGGCAACTGTATGAAATGAGCGGATTAGGGAAAAATGACAGATCGGAA
>SCST01000605.1 GCA_004299465.1 Methylovulum sp.
CATTGCGGTGGGCGGCATGGCGCAGCCGGTCCAGCCAGCCGTTATAGACTTCGGTATCGGCATTGAGTAACACCACATGCCGTTGCTGGTGAAGTTGTATGCCCCGATTGACAGTATGGACAAAGCCGCGGTTTTCAGGATTCGAGAGCAGGGTAAACAACTTGAGGGCTGCCAGGCGCTGCAGGTCTTCGGTTAGTTCGCTGTCCGGGCTTGCGTCATTGATTACGACAAGTTCAAATGGCGTCTGACTGCTTGCCGCAAGTACGCTGTATAGGCAACGCAGGGTTTCAGGCCGCCCTTTGTAGACCGGTACGATGACATCAATATCAGCCTCAGCGATATGTGCGCGGGGCTGGAGTGCATGCCAGGATGCTTCGTCCGGCAGCAATAATTGCAGCGGCTCGTGAGCATTTGAATCGGTCAGGCAGTTGCCGTTTTGTTCAGGTAGCGTATTGCGTCCCTCCAGCCGCCCAAAAAAGAGGTAATGGATCAGCGGATTGATATGCATCTCGACAACGTCGGGATACGCGCGTAAATAATAGGAGCCGTCGAATTGCGGGCACGGTGAGCGCCCTTCGAAGCCGCCCCACCTGATGTAATGCAGCAGGGGATCAATATGCGAACGGGCAATATCTTTGTTATGCGACAGGTAATAATCAACATCAAACCAGGGGCTGGGTGAGATTTTCCGGTAGCGCCCAACGTAAGCATAATGGAGCAAGGCATTAACCCGTGCGGTCCTGCTTCGCGCTTGCTCACGGTAATGGACGGGATCAAACAGCGGCATAGGATGGCGGCCTTCCTTGTCGCCATAGGAGACATAGTGGCGTAACGGCAATTTGCCGGCTTGAGCGACATCATTGTTAGCTTCAAGATAGTAGGCGCGATCAAAAATCCCTATGCGTTTAACCAGGTAAATGATTAACGATCTATAGAAGATATGACACCCTAATGGCTTGCATATCATCTTTAAAATCCAGAGCGTATTCAGCAATACTTCGCCACGCCATGTTTTTACTTTTTCGCGAAATTGCATTCTTCTTAACCTAAGCGCTCAATGTGGGTATGTTTCGCCGGCATGCCGATCCGTTTAAAGCCGTAAAATATCGTTTTTTAAGATCCATTTGTGATATATCCGTTGATTAGACTAGCTTCTATTTAATTTTTCAGTGACTTATTAACATAATGAAATGCCGTGCCGGCAGAATACGTTAATCCGGATAACAAGAACAATGGCTTAGGCGCTTTCCAAGAATGAATGTACCCAAATCGCGCAAGATTTTTGTTCATTTTCAAGGCGTAAAAATGGGCGCATAGCGAGCTATACATCTATTTTTACAACGCAGAAAATGGACAAAAAGACCAGCGATTTGGGTATATTCTTCGCCGGAAATTGCCTTATATCCCTCTTGTTGCGGATATTCGGTCATCGCCAAGTATTGCATTGTGGTAGGTTTGAATAATTATGTATATAGGGGTATGCACTTACGCTTATGGATGTGATGCAGGAAACTCAGCTACAGCAACAGGCACCGTTCCTCCTTATCCTGGATTATAAGTGGATGTCCAAGGCGCGCGCGGCGCGCCCTACGAAGTTGCTGTGTTATTTAGTTAAGAATCACCCTTGCGCCCAGGGCCATTTGGTAAAGCATGGTCGAGACTTCCTTGAACAACTGCCGGTATTTGGCATCGACCTTGGGCAAGACCAGGATTTCATCGCCGGGGCGGATGACGGCGTCGGCGTCGAACCAGCCGGAATGCTCTTCGGTATCTTCAAAGCTGCCGTCCTTATGCGCAATGATAATCCGCGAGGTGTCGGCGTTTTGCGAATAACCGCCCGCGGTCTTGATGTAGTCTTCAACCGATTTGTCGGCTTCTAGCGCTATCGTGTTTGGGAACATCACTTCGCCGCTGACCAGCACCAGGTTATCGATGGCCGGGATGCGAATCAGGTCGCCGTTTTCCAGCAACAGTTCACTGACTTTATCGGCGTGGGCCAGCATGACCTGGCCGGATGGTTCGATGGCTTTGGCCCGGTCTACCCATTGCAGCATCAGGTCGGCTTCTTCCTTGCGTAACTGCGCTTCTTCGGTGGTGCCGGAACGTACCGTCAGCACGCTGGCTTCCAGGCGTTTGAGCGCGGTTTGCAGCATCAGTTTTTGCCGCGCCACCACGCTTTGCCGGAACAGTTGCAGGCTATTGATGTCGGCGCGCTCGGAATAACGCACTTGTTTCATCAGCTTGCCCAGACGTGTGCCGTAGGGGATGACGTATTCCTGTGCGCTGAGGTGTTCGCCTTCGACGCGCACGGTGATGGTGCCCTGTTTCTTGTCGGCGGTGAATTCGATGTCATCGCCGCTTTGCAGCATGACCTGGTGGGCGGCGCTTAAGGGGTAATATTCGACGTTTTTGGTGGTGCCGGTATTGCGCGTGACGCGGACATGGGTGGCTTGCGCCTGTGGTTTGGCGAC
>SCST01000926.1 GCA_004299465.1 Methylovulum sp.
ATCGAGTGGTATTCGTTGAACCACATCGCCGATGCTACATCGATACCACCGCGCAGAAACAAGTTCACCGTTTGCGACTGCCGCACTTCCCTGACCTTAATGCGGTATCTGGCGAAGAGCGTACGCGGCGGTATTGACACGTCGCCTTCCCACAACCCCACTTTTTTGTCATCCATGTCATCTATGGTCTTGATGCCTGACGTCTTTTTTGACACCAGCATCATTGATGACCGCTGGATAATTTGCGCCAGATTGACAAGTTCGGTACCCGCAGAACGATGTTGCAAGGCGGTAGTTAGCCAAAAAATAGCAAAGTCAGCAGCACCTTTCTCCAGAACTTCGGCGGGAGAATGTCCGGGGCCGGCCTTTAGGATGTTGAGATTAATCCCATGCTGTTTATAGATTCCCTTGTCGAGAGCCACATAAAAGCCGGCAAACTGGGTTTGCGGTTCCCATAGGGGCATCAGGGTAACGTTTTTCAACGGAGTTTCGGCAGCGCCAAGAGGAAACGCAACGATACAGGTTACGAAGAGTACAGACATCACTGCAATGATTGGATGCTGCTTTTGTTGAATACGGCGCCTATGCCACAGCTTTATTATCATCACTTCTGTCTGACTTTTTCTAACAAAGGTAACGACGAATTAAAGGGCATCTGCATAATTGGCTAATCTAGTGAATTAATGGATTCCAGGTTTATGCAGCCAAAATGGGCTATCTATTGACCGCCCCTCCTCAAACCGCAAGCAATAAACCAAACCGCAGTATCAACTGCATAATTAAAGTATACCTTGAAGCCAATATTGTTCGGCACAATTTTTGTCTAACAGCTAAAGGCACGGTGATGCTCCAAACGATCATTTTAACGGCCGTTTTCCTAGCAGGGCAATCGCGCTTAAATTACCCCCACCCGATGACACGGAGCAAATAATTGTGTTCATCAATCGCCCCCCAATAAATGGAAAAGGTTTTGTAACTATTCAGCGTAATTTAGCATATCCCGGTATATTGGCGATCACTGAATAAAATCCGGCAACCTGCCTTCAAAAAGTAAGGCCAAAGCTTTGCTAGCGGAAACATCATTTTTCCGGCATGTTGATAAATAGCTGCGAGCGCGGCAAAAAATGTTTGCACCTTCCAAACTGCGAAAGCATATACCAAGATAAACTGTATTTTTGCCGGACTGAAACTGTGCGGACACCCGGTGGCTCTGGAAGACACACTGGAAGCCAGTGAACGGGTTTTTACCGCACCCCCCTGCGTC
>SCST01000606.1 GCA_004299465.1 Methylovulum sp.
GGCCGGTATGGAAGGCTACCTGGAAATCGTAGACAGTTATTTTCCGGATTATCGAGGCGATAAAAGTGCATTGCACGAGGCGGCGAAAATGTTCGCGATGTCCAGGGCTTCCAAAAGCGGCAGGACTGCGAAACAATTCTTTAACTATTATTCAGGGAATGGCGAATAGGTTATTTTGGGTAACAGTATGCCGGTATTGGATCATGTCTTTAATGTAGCGATAAACCCAGTACTTGAATAATAATCCCAAAGCTGATGGTCTTTTGTCGGGCGATGTTCATTAAATTTCTAGGCCGCGTAATGCGGCACGATGCAGAGTTGCCTATTAAGAAAGCGGGGGAAGGCAAGTGTTTTAGCGGCTATTTTCCGGTTAACGAATTGGTTATGGGTAGTTTTTAATATGAAATTAAATAACAATTGATTTTTAAATTGGTTACGTTATAATGTGCGGCTATTGGAGAGCTGGCTGAGCGGTCGAAAGCGGCGGTCTTGAAAACCGTTGAAGGTTTATCCCTTCCTGGGGTTCGAATCCCTAGCTCTCCGCCATTTATACGCTTAACTCATTCGTGCTTTGGATTTAAAATCATGATCCAAGCCTTTCTGTTTTTATCCGCAAGCGTTGCGTCAATTCAAATTCCCCATCCGATCATCATTCGCAGATAGTCAAGTGTTACTTGGCTTGATTGTTGCTGCAGTTTTTACCTAAAAGCATCCGATCTATTCAGCACTAAGGATTTTGCTAAAAAACTTCCTGAAATGAGGGTTTATTAGAAACGTTGTATACTTCGTGCGGTCATGTTTTGGGCTTTTATGGCACGCCAGAAAACCCAAAATGTGACCGTTCGAAGTATAAGTGCATTGAATGCCGATAAGCTATTACAATAGCGGTTTTTTCAATCGACATGGAATTAGCTATGGAAAACTTGCCTGAAAAAACCTGTTCAATCGAACGCTTAGTGACACAGCCTAAACTGGCCGATGCCGCCAAAGCAGGCATTAAAACGCAACAGCGCCGTGACGGTGTTTATGGTTGGATTGGTGAAACGTTTGAACTGGATGGCATGACTTTCATTGTCACAGATTTAAGACGTCAGCGTTTAGGCGATATGACCGACGAAGATGCCAACGCGGAAGGCTTTCCAAGTTTGGCGATGTACAAAGATATTATTTTAAAAATGCATACCGGCATGACCTGGGATGAAGATCATCTGGTTTGGGTGCATAGTTTTGTACTTAAGGCGGATGCCTGAGTTATGGTGTTTAGTAATCGATAGATAGAAACAGGGCAGGAGGATGCGTTATGCCTTCTGAGGCATAAGTGGACTTGCCGTTGTCCCGCGCTTCCTGCTGCCCCTGGTTTTGATTTTGTAGCAGGATGCTTTGTCCTGCTGGCGCTACAAAACATAGTCTTCTTAATACCGAGTCCAGCCTTAAACTAATTTTCCTACGGCCACCCTGGCTAATTCACTCAAGCCGCTGCCATCCTGCCGCGTATATGCAATAATCGCCTCGCGCATTCGGGGCTCCCAGGCTCTTAATATATGGTTTTTTACGCCTTCGGCAGCCACTTCCTTATCGTTTTCGGCATTAAAAAAATCGCTGATGTCGTTGGCCATTTTGATGAGTCTTTCAATTTTCATAGGTATCAAACAGTAGTATGAGTTAATCGTTGGGAATGGGTATAAACCACATGCTGGTCGGCACGGGCAAAACCGATTAAGGTCAAGCCGGCTTCATCGGCAAGGCGGATGGCTAAACCGGTTGGGGCGGAAATGGCGGCCAGCAGTGGAATACCGACCCACGCGGTTTTTTGCACCATTTCATAACTGGCCCTGCTGGTGACAACGACAAAGCCGGTGCCGGGGTTTTTGCCGGTACGCAGCAATGCGCCGATCAGTTTGTCCAGGGCGTTGTGGCGGCCGACATCTTCGCGCGTAGCGACAATGCCGGTACCTGGAATTGCCCAAGCGGCGGCGTGCACCGAGCCGGTTAATTTATTGATCTTTTGTTGTTGCCTGATTTCGCTAAAAGCTGCCATTAACTCATCGGCATTTACCGTTAAATCGCTGTGTACCGGGCCGGGCTGACGGATAGCCTGTTTCAACGTGCTGGCGCCGCATAGGCCGCAGCCGGTGCGGCCCGTCAAATTACGGCCTTTATCGGCCAGGCACTGGAAACGATGCTCAGGGATTTTTAACTGGACTTCGATGCCGTTGGAGCGGTTATATATCCGCGTAGCCAATAATTCCTGCGCACTGCCGATGATGCCTTCGGTGATGCTGAAACCTAGCGCGAAATCTTCCAGGTTGGTTGGTGTCGCCAGCATGACGACATGGGGAATGCCGTTGTATACCAGCGAGATCGGCACTTCTTCGGCGATGTAATCTTGCTCTATCGAACGCCGGCCTTGTTGCCAGCGCTCGACTGTGCTTTGTTGGTAGCTGGGCCAACCTAAATCCAGGGTTAGCGGTTGCGGGGAAGGATTGGCGTTAGCCATTCAGTCCTTGCTCCAGTAATTCCAGTTGTCGTTCCGAGAAAGCCATATAGTCTTGCTGCCACTGGGAAGATTGGCTGACTTTGGTTACCTGTACGGCGGTGACTTTATATTCAGGACAGTTGGTTGCCCAGTCCGAATTGTCGGTGGTAATCACATTGGCACCGGATTCCGGGAAATGGAAGGTCGTATAGACTACACCCGGTTGCACGCGGTCGCTGACTAAAGCGCGTAACACGGTTTCACCGGCGCGGCTTTTAATGCCGACCCAGTCATCGTTGTTAATGCCGCGATCTTCGGCGTCATGCGGATGGATTTCCAGGCGGTCTTCGCCGTGCCAGGCCACGTTTTCGGTACGGCGGGTTTGCGCACCGACATTGTATTGCGACAGGATACGTCCGGTCGTCAGGATCAGTGGGAACATCGGCGTGATTTTTTCATGGGTCGCGACATAGTCGGTCAGCATGAACAAGCCTTTGCCGTTGTCGCGCATGAATTCATGCGTGTGCATGATCGGCGTGCCTTCCGGCGCTTCATCGTTGCACGGCCATTGAACGCTGCCGAGTTTGTCGATTTTTTCGTAGCTGACGCCAGCAAAGGACGGCGTCAAGTTCGCGATTTCGGCCATGATTTCCGACGGATGGCTGTAATTCATCGCATAGCCTATCGCGTTCGACAGCATCTGCGTGACTTCCCAGTCCTGGTAACCGGCCAACGGTTTCATGACTTTGCGCACCGGCGAGATGCGGCGTTCGGCATTAGTGAATGTGCCGTCTTTCTCGAGGAAAGAGGAGCCTGGCAAGAACACATGCGCGAATTTGGCGGTTTCGTTCAGGAAGATGTCCTGCACGATGACGCATTCCATAGCCCGCAACGCCGCATGCACATGCTTGATGTCCGGGTCGGACTGGGCGATGTCCTCGCCTTCACAGTACAAGCCCATAAAACTGCCGTCTAACGCGGCTTCAAACATATTGGGAATGCGCAAGCCGGGTTCCAGACTCAGTGGTGCTTGCCATGCGGATTCAAACATTTGGTGAGTTTTAGGGTCGGCAACATGGCGATAGCCGGGGAACTCGTGCGGGAATGAGCCCATGTCGCAAGAGCCTTGTACGTTGTTTTGCCCGCGTAACGGGTTGACGCCCACACCGATACGGCCCAGGTTGCCGGTTGCCATCGCGAGGTTGGCGATACCGATAACCGTCGTCGAGCCCTGGCTGTGTTCGGTAACGCCTAAGCCATAGTAAATCGCACCGTTACCGGCTGAGGCATACAGCCTGGCTGCTGCCCTAAGGTCTGCGGCGGGTACGCCAGTGATGGATTCTGTCGCTTCAGGCGCGTGGCGCGGGTCGGCAATAAAGGCTTTCCATTTATTGAATGAGGCGACATCACAGCGTTCGTTGACAAACGCCTCGTCGATCAGGTTTTCAGTGACGACGACATGAGCCAATGCGTTGATTAATGCAACGTTCGTGCTGGGGCGCAATTTCAGGTGATAGTCTGCTTTGACATGCGGGCTTTTCTTGACCAGGTCAATTTCGCGCGGATCGACGACGATTAATTTAGCGCCTTGGCGCAGGCGTTTTTTCATTTGCGAGCCGAACACCGGATGGCCGTCAGTCGGGTTTGCGCCGATCACCATGATGACATCGGCTTTCATGACCGAGTCGAAATCCTGGGTACCGGACGATTCGCCAAAGGTTTGTTTCAAGCCGTAACCGGTCGGTGAGTGGCAAACGCGCGCGCAGGTATCGACATTATTATTGCCAAAGCCGGCGCGTATCAGTTTTTGCACCAGGTAGGTTTCTTCGTTGGTGCAGCGTGAAGATGTGATGCCGCCTATCGAGTCTTTGCCGTATTTGGCCTGGATGCGTTTCATTTCGGAAGCGGCATGGTTGATCGCTTCTTCCCAGCTGACTTCTTTCCAGGCGTCCTTGATGCTGGCGCGGATCATCGGTTTGGTGATGCGGTCTTTATGCGTCGCATAGCCGAACGCGAAGCGGCCTTTAACGCAGGAATGGCCGTGATTGGCCTTGCCGTCTTTGTGAGGCACCATGCGCACGACTTGTTCGCCTTTCATTTCGGCGCGGAACGAGCAGCCTACGCCGCAATAGGCGCAGGTGGTAACAATGGCATGTTCGGGTTGGCCGTTGTCGATGACGGACTTTTCCATCAAGGTCGCGGTCGGGCAGGCCTGTACGCAAGCGCCGCACGATACGCACTCGGAATCCATGAAGGCCTGGTTCTGGCTGGGCGATACTTTAGAGTCGAAACCGCGACCGTCTATGGTCAGCGCGAAGGTGCCCTGAGTTTCTTCACAGGCCCGGACGCAACGCGAGCAAACGATACATTTGCTGGGATCGAAGCTGAAATAGGGGTTGCTCTCGTCCTTGACGGCATTGAGATGGGTGGTAACTGGGTTGTAGCGGACTTGGCGCAAGCCGACCGCACCGGACATGTCTTGCAATTCGCAGTCGCCGTTTGCTGAACAGGTCAAGCAGTCCAGTGGGTGATCGGAGATGTACAGTTCCATGACGCCGCGGCGCACTTCTGCGAGTCTGGGGTTTTGCGTGGTGACTTTCAGGCCTTCCGCAACCGGTGTCGTACAGGACGCAGGCATGCCGCGGCCGCCTTCAATCTGCACCAGGCACAAACGGCAGGAACCGAACGGTTCGATGCTGTCGGTCGCGCAGAGTTTGGGAATGTCGATGCCGATGCTTGCCGCTGCGCGCATAATGGATGTCCCGGCAGGGGCCGTCACCTTAAAGCCATCAATTTCCAGCGTGACGCTGGAGCTTGCTGTGCTGGCCGGGGTGCCTAAATCTTGTTCTTTATTGATGGACATGGTGATTACCTCGTATGGTTATCAAGCTGCTGCGTTGGCTTTTTCATTAATGCCGAAATCTTCCGGGAAATGATTTAAAGCGCTTAGCACAGGGTAGGGTGTCATGCCGCCTAATGCACAAAGCGAGCCGTTCAGCAAGGTATCGCAGAGCGAGCGTAACAACGGTATGTTCTTGTCAAGTTCGCGGCCTTGCATAATTTCATCCATAAGTTCGTAGCCGCGGGTTGAACCGATGCGGCATGGTGTGCATTTGCCGCAGGATTCAATCGCACAAAATTCCATGCTGTATTTAGCCATCGCGGCCATGTCAACAGTATCGTCGAATGCCACTACGCCGCCGTGGCCTACGACCGCCCAGATGGCTGCAAAGGCTTCGTAGTCGAGTGGTGTGTCGAATTGTGATTCAGGCAGGTAAGCGCCTAATGGGCCGCCGACTTGCACGGCCTTGATCGGCCTGCCGGAGGCCGAGCCGCCGCCGAAGTCGTACAGTAATTCGCGCAAGGTCATCCCAAAAGCGGCTTCGACTAAGCCGGTATGTTTTAAATTGCCGGCCAATTGCAAAGGCAAGGTGCCGCGTGAACGTCCCATGCCGAAGTCACGGTAATGGTTGCCGCCTTTATCCAGGATAATCGGCACAGAAGCTAAGGAAATAACGTTGTTGACGACGGTCGGTTTGCCGAACAAGCCACTAATCGCTGGCAATGGCGGTTTGAAACGAACCAGGCCGCGTTTGCCTTCCAGGCTTTCCATCAATGACGTTTCCTCGCCGCAGACATAAGCGCCCGCGCCCAGGCGCACTTCAAGATGAA
>SCST01000607.1 GCA_004299465.1 Methylovulum sp.
CTGCTAGAACTGAGCGAAGTTCACAACAAAGAGCATAAAACCCAAAGTTCGCTATTTGCGCACCGCATTAATTTGCGGCAAATGGCGCATATTACGCGGCAGCTTTCGGCCTTGCTGCGCTCCGGTCTCGCGATAGACGAAGCCCTGGGCATTATCGCAAAGCAATTGGAATCGGCGCGAACGCGGCGTATCTTATTGGGCATCAGGACGCGGATACTCGAAGGCCAAAGCTTCGCGCAGGCCTGCAATGCGTTCCCGAGCACGTTTTCGCCGCTGTATCGCGCCACCGTCGCCGCCGGCGAATCGTCCGGCAAGCTCGACCAGGTGCTGGAACGGCTCGCCGATTACATCAGCGACAAAGGGCAAATCCACAGCAAACTGCAAATGGCGATGATTTATCCCGTAATGCTGACTTCGGTGTCGATATTGGTCGTCATCGGCTTATTGGCTTATGTCGTCCCGGAAATCACCAGCGTATTCGATAAAATGGACCAGCAACTGCCTGCGCTCACCGTCGGCCTGATTGCCTGCAGCGACTTTTTTAAAAACAATGGATTGCTGCTGCTGGCCCTACTCGCCTGCGTTGCCGCTATCGCCAAGGCCGTACTCCGACATGACGGGCCGCGACTGGCATTCCACCGTTTCTTACTGACCGCGCCGCTAATCTCGCGTTTTACCAAAGGCATCAATACCGCGCGTTTTACGCGCACGCTGGCGATTTTAACCAATAGCGGCGTGGAATTGCTCGAAGCGCTGAAAATATCGAGCCAGGTGTTGGCGAATAATGCGATGGAAAAAGCCGTGCAGAACACCGCGCTACGCGTGCGCGAAGGCCAAAGCCTGAACAAGGCGCTCGAAAAATGCGGCTTTTTCCCGCCCGTCACGATCCATTTGATTGCCAGCGGCGAAGCCAGCGGACAACTGCCGCGCATGCTCGCGAACGCCGCCGATGACCAGGAGCGGGAAATGGAGGCGTTAACCGAACTGACGATGGGCTTGTTCGAACCGGCGCTGATCCTGTTTATGGGGCTGGTGGTTTTACTGATCGTGCTGGCGATATTACTGCCGATTTTTGAAATGAACCAATTGATTAGATAGCTTGATGGTACGCGGTACGTACCCAGGGCTGCTAAACTTTTTTATTAACCAAATCCAATGGAAAAACCTATGAACACCAACAAACAAAACGGTTTTACGCTGATTGAAGTCATGATTGTCGTCGTTATTTTAGGCATCCTGGCATCGATCATTGTCCCGAAAATTATGGGCCGCCCCGACGAAGCCAGGGCGACGAAAGCCAAACAGGACATCCGCGCCGTCACTGCCGCGCTGGATTTATACCGGCTGGATAATTTCAGCTACCCGAGCACCGAACAAGGCCTGGAAGCGCTGGTTACGAAGCCTACGGGACTTGCCGCCGGCGCCAACTGGAAGAAAGGCGGCTATCTCGACAGCATACCGACCGACCCGTGGAACAAGCCTTATCTTTACCTGCAACCGGGCGCGCACGGTGAGTTCGACCTGTACTCGTTCGGCGCCGACGGCGTCGAAGGCGGTAGCGACGCCGGCGCGGATATTAATAACTGGGATCTTAAATAAGCCTGCTGGAGGAATTTATGGGACTGACTCATGTTACCGTTTCACTAAGCAATTTACACAACGATAAGCCTGCCTACGAAAACGAGTTTTTAGTTGACACTGGGGCCATTGATTGCCTGGCGCCCGGCATGGCCTTGCGTAATGCCGGCGTTGCCGTGGAAGGAAAAGATGTTTACGAGCTTGCAAACGGTGAAATCGTTGAATACCCCTATGGTTTTGCCCGCGTTTCTTTCATGGGTTCAGAAACCGTAACCCAGGTGGTTTTTGGCCCGGATGGTTGCGAACCCATTTTAGGTGTGGTCGCTCTTGAAAACACCGGCATCGGTATCGACCCAACGACACGCACGCTCAAAAAAATGAGCGCTAAACCGCTTAAGTAGCTCCATCAATCTATAATGACGCCGTGCACAGCATAAAAGGCTTCACGCTGATTGAGTTACTGATCGTGATTGTCCTGATCGGCATCATGGGCAGCATCACGATGCTGTCGATAGGCTCCGGCAACCAGCGCGACCAGCAACGCCAGGAGGCCGAACGTTTGCTGCAATTATTGCAACTGGCGTCACAGGAAGCGATTATTCGCGGCATGCCCGTTGCGCTGGAATGCTACCGGCACGGCTACCGGTTTATCGCGATGGCTGACAGCCGCTGGCAGGTGGAAATTGACGATGCCGTATTCAAACCGCGCACATTGCATTCGCAAATAGCCATCGACCTAACAATCGAAAACCGGGCGGTTTTACTGCGCGCCAGCGAACACAGCTCTCCCGACCCGCAGATCGTGTTTACGCCGGACGGCGACATGAATGAGTTCCAGGTCAGTATCGGTTTACAGGACAGCGATGAACGCTTCTCCGTGGGCAATACGCTCAAGGACGGCCTCGCCCTGTCGATGCAAACTGCTGCATCCCGGCCATGAAGCACATGCCGAAAACAGCCGGTTTCACACTGCTGGAAATCCTCATTGCGCTGGCCATCCTGGCTATCCTGATGATCGGGCTGATCAAGATCGCGTCAGATAATACGCGCAACCTGTGGCATGTCGAAAACAAGACCCTCGCCGCCGTCATCGCCGCGAATCATGCGACGCAACTGCGGCTCTCCGGGGAAAAACCGGAACAGGACGACGGCTGGGAAACCCAGGGCGGGCGGCGCTGGTATTGGCAAGCCAGGCGGAATGTCACAATGACACTGGGACTTTGGCAATACCAAATCCGCGTTTACCTCGAAGGCGATAAAGAACCTTATACGACACTAACCAGCTTAGTCCCTGTATCGCCCAGCCCGGCAACAAATGGACCGGCTGTTGAACAAAACGCCCCGGCTGGCGAAGCCGCCGAAGAAACTGTCGATGAGCCGGATAATAACCCTGTCGAGCTGCCTGATGAGCAAGCCGTTGATGAAGCCGAACCGCAGCAAGGCAATGAATAAGTCCGTCTGCGGTTTTACCTTGCTGGAAATCCTGATCGCGATGGCGGTGTTTGCGATCATGTCGGTGATGGCGTATTCAGGCCTGCACGTATTGCTGGATGCACGCGCCGATACGTCACGAAGGTCGGGACATCTCGCCGATTTGCAAATAAGCCTGTATTTACTCGGCGAAGACCTGGCCCAGGCGGTTTCACGCCCGGTCAGGGACGAATACGGCATGGAGGACTTCGGCATGCGCGGCGGTGCGGACAGCGAGTTGCTGACGCTGACCAGGAGCATTCCGGCCTGGTCTAGCCATCAGGCGGGCAGCCGCTTGCAACGCATCAGCTACCGCTTCGAGAAAGGCTCGCTGTACCGGATGTCGTGGACGATACTCGACAGGACCCAGCAAAGCGAATACCGGCGGCGTAAATTAATCGACCTTAAACAAGTACGGCTGCGTTTCTTCGATCAAGACTGGACCGATGACTGGTCGTCAGCTCATGCCCCGAAAGCGCTTGAAATCGTGTTCACGATCGACGGCTTGGGCGATGTGAAACGGCTGTTTTTTATCCATGACTGAGACTGGGCATGAGCACGCTACGGGACCATAAACTTCCGCCGCAACAACAGGGCGTCGCGCTGATCATCGTGCTGTTAATCCTGTCCATCGCGACCATCGCCGTCGTCTCGATGTCGAGCAGCCGGCAACTGGATATACGCAGGACGGAAAACCTGCTGCGCTCCGCGCAAGCCTTTGA
>SCST01000608.1 GCA_004299465.1 Methylovulum sp.
ATCCCAATGACTCGACGCGATTTCGGGATGCTTTGCATTTTCACTACGCAAAAAGCGCTTCGTGAAAACGCCCAGCCCTATCGCTTCTGGGGACTACTCGACTTCCTGTCTCGCAGCGGATCGGCATGGACGATGCAAAGAAGCTAGCCGCTTTGTACGGTGGGGAACTGGTGAAAATGCCCCGTTGTACAAAGCTGCTGGCCCTGGCGCGGGACATTAAAATTTTACAGGACAGAAGAGCCCGCTTATCCGGCGCACAACTGGCGTTAAAGTACGGCATGACCGAGCGCGGCATACAAAAATCCTTGCGGCGAATTGAGCCGCACGAGCGGCAACCCTGGCTTAAAGACATGCAGGCCAGCATAACAGCCGTCCTATGATGTTTAACGAAGTGAACCACCACAACCCAAACCGAGACCACCCATGAAAAAGACAGATTACGCGACAATAACCGCCACAATAGAACGCAAAACACAACTGCAAAGCGAGCTTGAACGAGCCGAAAAAAGCACTTGGCGTTTACCTGACCAAAAACGCGCGCTGGAATCAGCATTGCGTGAAGAAAGAACGGCCATTCCTGGCTTGCAATCGGCTGTTGATAATGGTCACCAAGGTCGTCAGAAAGAACTTAATAATCGACGGGATAAGGTCAAAGCGATTGAAGCCGATCTGAATCGCGTCAATAATGAATGGGTTGAATTGAATGCTCAAATAGCTGACTTGAAAAAACAAATAACCGCCTGTGATAGTCAAGCCAGCCTGGCTAATGTGCTTGAGCATCAAAACGCCATCACAGCGACACAAAGCGATCTGGTGAACTTCCAGCGGCTCATTGCCGAACAACAGCGCGTCATAACGGAAGCTGGCAACCACGAAGACACGATAACGCCCTTAATCGGTCAGCGTGAAGAATTGTTGGCCGATATAGCGTTAGGTGAAGACAAGGCCGCCGATCTTGAGCAATTGGACAAAGCAATAAAAGCCATGCAGGAAGAGCGGGACGGTAAGCAAGCGCTCAATGACGACACCATTGCCCACGCCCAACAAACCATTTCCGGGTTAAGTAGAAGGCTGGTAAGCACACAAGACAAGCTCAATAGGCTTAATAAGCTGACGCCTAAGCTGCTTGATTTGTTTGTCATGACGAAGACGGAACAGGCCGCCAATGACTTTACCGCGTTAGCCGACCAACTCATTCAAAAAATGAATGAACTAATCGCCCTTGATGCGCTGGTTTTAGAAATTGGCAATCGCAAAGATTCCGGCTTATTTCCTGACCAAGCAAGCCTGCTTAGGATACTTTGTATAAACGGAGTTAAGCCGTTAGAGCATTTAAACGGCAGCCCTGGCGTGTACGTCAATATATTCAGAAACCTGTTTCCTTTTATCGAAACCTTGAGTCAGATAAAACAAGGCATGAACAACCAGGGCGTCAATATTTAAGCCTTATTTAACCGGGGTTTTGCGGGATATAGCGGGTTTTACTGGGATTTGTCTTTTATCTGTATTATCCAGGATGCTATGCAGGCCGCGGGGGCGTGCGGTAAAACGTTTAGTCAGGCGGCGGTGTCAGCAAGACTGGATTGCGTTGGTTGCCATGCCGCTCACGGTCAAGCGCCGCAAGCTTGGCTTATTTCCTGACCTGGATTCATCACCGCCTTGGCTTGCCGGCAAGCTTTCAACGAGCTGGCCGGCAGAACCAGGGAACCGAAAACCGGCAGTTTGCCGAGACCTGTAAATTCGTATTGCCTTGGACGCTCATAAGCCTGGCTGCTAAAAATACAAATTCAATTCCTGTAATCATTCCGGTTCAAGGCCGTGTTACAAATAACCGTGTTTCATGGCGCAACGATTGCGGCAATAATTTGTGTATTTGTGTCATTCAGTGTTATATAAACTCGCCTAAGCAACTGCTAAGTGTTGGTATTTTTGTTGGTATAGCAAAAAAAAGAAAAATATTTTATGCTTTTTATCAATGCCTTGCATTATGAATGCGATTCAGGCCCGAACCATAAAATTCAAGGACTTATGGTTTTTTACCGAGTCCTTTTTTATGCCTGAAGTTTTCAGGGTAACTCAGGGGTAACTTTCAAAAGTAATTTCCAGAATCTGTAACGTTGCAAATTATTTGGCATAGTTTTGCATTGCAAATGGCACAAATAAACTACGCACAAAATCCCAGATTTGGTCTGATTTTTTAAATTTCAGTCACAACAAAATAAAGCTCAGACAGCATCGGCCATTTTGCGACATTCCAGTATTTCAGCGTATGGCGGCTGCAATGTACCATTCGGCGCAATGAGCCTATATTGGCCTGACGCCGCATCGGTCACGATTATTCTCATCGTTTCCTCGAAGCCTTTAAAATTTTTGCACTGGCATGTCAATAGAACATTTTCTAACGATGCAGGCATCCCTGAGTCATCTAAATACTGAGCTGGCCGGTTGAAAGTCCTGCCTTGCTTTATGCTAAATGCAATGCTCACTATAAGCCTCCATCAAATACAGGTATCAATGCGCGTCCACCCCACGATTGTATCTCCTCACCGATTGGCTTTATCGCCCCGGCAAAGCGCTTGCCGACGGCGTGCGATACTTGCCTTGGGTGCTGTACATAGTAATATCCCATGTGCGGGATATGGATAGCGCCTTGCGTTAAAGCGGCCTCGACTTTCATAATCCACTCGATGCCACAACCGTATTCGCGGGCCAATATAATTGATCGCTCAGTCACGGCTGATGACCGTATCGCGGCCATATGATGTATCGCTGACGGGCTACGCGGGATAGCCTCATAGTGAGTACAAACTGCACTAGCTAGGCGATTACCATCATTAAAAACCAGCATCTCCGACGTGTAAGCTAAACTCGCATCAGTAGCCGCCAGCGCAGCTAGACATAAGGTGATAGACTCCGGCGACACATAATCATCATCGACAAAGATGATAATATCCGCCAACTGCAATGCGGCATAACGCGCCTCGATAAAGCCGTCATAATCGGTATCCACACCGATAACGATATGCTCACAACCATCAGGCAACGCGGCGGCTACCGAGTTAAAACATCGCGTCATATCCCGTTGCCAGTGCTCATGAGTATGGGTAACAACGGCTACGGTCATAGCAGTTTTTGCACCGATACGACGGCGTCTAAAGACACATCACCATATCCTGTATAACCCTGATTGTTAAAATACAGCGCGATCTGAGCCTGCTGTAATGCGGTCGCGTTGACATAAAACTCATCATGCCACGTGAGTCTCGGGGTAGGCGTATAAAGATACCCAGAATTGTTATTATTACTGGTATGTATTGAGCGATTAAAAACACTAAGCGCTCCCTCAAGATAGGCCCCGTGCGCACAGTCCTGCAGTAGATAATACGGGTCAACAGGCACCATACGGGAGTCAATGGTTACCCGATAATAGCCAGCGGTAACAAAAACTAATTTTTTAGTGCCTGCATCCCAACCCGCATCTACGGAGGTCTTTAAGACAGTGCCTGCAAAATCCGTAAAATCCTCCCCCATATAGGCGGATGATTGGGTCGTATTAGGCGTAAGTTGAATTAGCATAGTCGGTGACTCCGCATTAGTTTGTAGGTTAAAAAGTTGCAACTGACTCCAAAAAATAGCATTTGGAGTGCTGGGTATTACGTTGTAAATCCACCAAAAACTGTTGTCTGATAACTGCCGAGTAACCCGGCCTATATCAGCGATGGTCCAGTCGGCATCGGCTAAGCGTGCGGTCTCGTCAGCATAAGCCCGACTGACGATGCCGTGATTTTCATCGAAGGAGTACAGGAAGCGTAACGCTAGTGGAGCGGTGTACGACGACCCCCGCGTAGCCGTAGGGGCCGGGTGTTTTGACGAAGTTGGAGCGGAAGCGAAGTCAAAATACAAGGCCATCCGACACGGCGTCAAGTCATTGTGGTAGCCATGGCGCACTGCGTACCGGAGGGCAGTAGTGCGTCGTGGCGGACACAGGACGAACGCGGG
>SCST01000609.1 GCA_004299465.1 Methylovulum sp.
CAGCAGGATGCGCTCGATAACGCTGCCGGGGATGGTGCTTAACAATGCGGTTTCGCCGATTTTTCCGCTGATGTCACCGCGCTCCAGCACTTTAGCGATCAGCCCTTGCGAGCTGTCGTTGAGTAGGGCCGCCGGGGCGCTGAGTTGCTGGTCCTGGTAAACGCCGACAATCATGCAATCACATTGCAGTTTTTCTAATGGCGCGGTTTCTATAGAATAGTCCATAACATTTATCGTCTGGTTGAATGAGCCTTTGGGTAAGTTGCCTGGGCAAACCGGATGTCGTTTGCCCGTTCGTTTTAAATTATACAACACTTCATTAAATTTGATTGAGGAGAGCGGTTTGGAGAAAGAGCGCCCGCAAGGCCATGAGAGAAGGCCCTATCCGTTCACTATCCTAGACAAGACGATAGTCAAGGATTTAGTCAAAACACTATTATCCGTATGGTCTGTGATTGTCGTGATCATTGTCAGCCGGGAATTCATCCGGGTGCTTGACAAGGCGATTGAGGGCCGCGTCTCCAGTGAAACGTTGCTGAGCCTGCTGGCGTTAAAAACCGTTATTATCAGCGTGACACTGCTGCCCGCCGCGCTGTTTATGGCGGTATTGATGGTGCTCGGCAGGATGTATCGGGATCAGGAGATGGCGGCGATAGCCTCGGCGGGCGGCGGCGCAGGCACGCTGTACCGGGCCGTCTTTATGATGGTTTTGCCGTTGAGCGTGATCGCGGCCGGTTTATCGCTGTATGTCAGCCCCTGGGCGGAAGCCAGTATTACGCGCATCATGCACCAGGATGAAGCCTCGTCTGATCTGCGCGGCATAGCGGCCGGAAAGTTTAGCGAATACAGCCAGGGCGACCTGGTTTTTTATGTCGAAAGAATCACCGATGACAAGACCATGCACCAGGTATTCGTGCAAAGCCGGCAGCAGGGCAAGCTGGCGATCATCAACGCCAAATCGGCGCATTTACAGGATTTGCCTGACGGTTCCTATCTTGTTTTCGAGCAGGGCGAACGCATACAGGGACAACCCGGCCGCCTCGATTATGTGATAGAAACCTTCGATGAATACGCGGTAAGAATGGAAGAGCAGGATACCATCGTCAACCTGAACCGGCCGGCTGTCGCCACAGCGACCTTATGGGGTTCACAAAAAGCAGCCGATATTGCCGAATTACAACGGCGTTTTGCGATCCCGTTAAGCCTGCTGCTGTTGAGCTTTATCGGCGTACCGTTAGCACAGATCTCGCCGCGCGGCGGCGTTTACGGCAATATCCTGATGGGTTTTTTAATTTATTTCAGCTACGGCAACCTGGTCCGGCTGAGCCAGGTCTGGGTGATTAATGCGTCGATTCCGGCATGGCTGGGCGGTATCGGCGTCAATATCTTCCTGGCCGTCATCGGCGCCGTGTTATTGGCCCGATGGTATGGATGGCAATGGCTCATCATAAAAATCAGGGAGAAAACAGCGCTATGAATGTATTTACGGCTTACATCGTCAAAGACGTTTTAAAAGGCTCGCTGATTGCGATGCTGTTGCTGCTGACCTTGTTCAATTTATTCACCTTGAGCGATGAACTCGATGATATAGGCATCGGCAACTATGGCCTGGCCGAAGTATTTTATTTCCTGGCCTTGACATCGCCGACTGTTTTTTACGAGCTCATGCCCGCTTCAGCCTTGCTCGGCAGTTTATTTACGCTGGGCGCAATGGCTAATCATCATGAGCTGATCGCAATGCGTGCGGCAGGCTTGTCGATTTTCGGCATTATCAAGGCCGTGATGGCGGCCGGAATTATTTTAGTGGCGACAGCCGTACTCGTCGGTGAATTCATCGCCCCGCTGACCGAGGAAAAAGCCCAGCTCATCAGGGCGACGGCGCAAAACAAGCCTGTGGTCATGCGCACCAAATACGGGCTGTGGTTACGGGAAGGCAAGCAATTCATCAATGTCAGGAAAATGGAAGATAACGGCAATCTCGCTGATATCAGCATTTATGAAATCGATAAAAATGACAGCGACGGCAGCCGACATTTACAGCATTCGCTGCATGCAGACCAGGCGATTTTTTTAGGCCAACAACAATGGCGTTTGCAACAGGTGCAACGCTCGGATATTTCAACGGAACAGATGCAGGCCGGCGCGGCAACCGAGCAGCTCTGGAATTCATCGATTGCCCCGGATTTATTAAAGATCGTCGTCGTCAGCCCGGATAACCTGTCGCTTTATGATTTGGCGATGTATATCGATTTCTTGAAAGAAAACCACCAGAAATCGCACCGCTATGAAGCCGCTTTCTGGGGACGCATCGTCAATCCGCTGGTCATTTTTGTCATGCTGCTGGTGTCCACGCCTTTTGTTGTCGGCGTTAAGCGTGGCATCAGCGTCGGCGCGCGCATCCTGGTCGGCATAGTGATCGGCATGGGCTTTAATATCATCGACATTAGCGCCGGCCATATCGGTTTGATTTACGATCTAAGCCCGCCGTTAATGGCGTTCATTCCCAGCATAGCCATGTCGGCTGTCGCATTATATGCGCTAAAACGGGTGCGGTAAGTGGGCAGGACGGCGGCAATTCATAGTCACATTATGCCGCTGAGGGCGTGCCGCGCACGCCTTCCCTACCGCTGGGACCAGAACCGCTCTTAACCATCCCCCCCATTGGCGCGCGCGGCGCGCCCTACCAAGAGGACGCTATGTACAAGAAAAACTCAACCGCCTGTTCTTTATTACTGACCGGCTTCGGTTTGCTGTTTGCCGCAACGCAGTCACCGGCAGATCCGCACCAGCCATTACCCAACTACAGCGCATTTGCCGAGCGCGGCAAACGGGTGCCGCCGAATGCCGCCGCGCTGCCGGCGCAGGCATCGCCATTAGTCGATGCGACGCACCCGCTATCTATTGAAAACGCATTGGGAGTCCCGACGTTTTTATGGGCATCGACGCAAACCACCGCAAAAGCAGCACCGCATGCCGCTACCGGCTTAAGTCCAGCGGCACTGGAAACCACCGCCCGCAACCATCTGGCGCGCTATGCCGGGCTGTACCGC
>SCST01000070.1 GCA_004299465.1 Methylovulum sp.
CAGCGCAAAAGTCTCGCCGGGATAGATGGCAAAGCTGATGTCGTCAACGACTTTTTGTTGATGGTTAAACGTGACGCTGAGATGTTCGATGGATAATAACGGGCTATTCATAGTGCTGAATGATTGATAAGGGGGGCAGGCCGGCATTTTAGTAAAGCTTTCCCACTAGATCGAGATAGGTCAGGTAAAGCCGCAAATCAAATTCCAACAGGTGGTATTCAGGCTCCATGTACTCGCATAATTTATAGAATGCCTTGTTGTGCTGTTTTTCCCGTAAATGCGCCAGTTCATGCACGACGATCATTTTCAGGAACGCAGGCGAAGCCGTTTTAAAGACAGCGCCAATGCGGATTTCATTTTTTGATTTCAAATGATTGCCCTGAACCCTGGATACCAACGTATGTAATCCCAGCGCCTGGTGAAGTACGTCGATTTTGTCATCATAAACCACTTTGCTGAGCGGACTGGATTGCCTAAGAAACTGGTTTTTCATGTCCACGGTATAGCTATAAAGGGCTTTGTCGGTCCTGATGTCATGGCTGGCCGGATATTTCTTTAACAGCAGCTCAGCCAATTTACCGTTGTCGATCAGCCTGCGCACTTGATCCGTTACCGTTGCCGGATAAGCGGCCAGGTATTTTAATGTCTTCATATCATGCATTTGGATTTCGTGGCCCGATTGATACCTTACCGTAGCGTAACTGTTCAGATCCTTGCCTGAAGCGTAGGGCGCGCTACGCGCGCCTTCTCCGGGGTGTGGATAACGCGCCAGTCCGTTGATGGCGCACGCGGCACACAGCAAGGGGCTAAATAGTTACTTGACAGCAGCTAACGTTAATCCCATGGCGGTTCATCGCCGTTATAGGCAACAAAGTTTTTATCCGTCGCCTGGGTGCTTACGCCAACAGCGATATTTTTCGCAGAAGAACTGCTTTTGCCGGATGAGGCGCGCGATCCTGGTTTGCTCGTCGCTGTCAAGGGTGGCTCAAAGCTCGCGGATTGAACCAGCCATTGTGCAAAAAGCGTGATGTCCTTGTCGGCTGGAACATACCATTTCTTATTGGCCGCATCCCATCTTGCGCCTAGCGCTTTGGCCGCGTCTTTTTGCGCATAAGGGACATTGAGATAAGTTTTCGATTCTGCCATGTTGTAAACGTTGTGCTTCGGGTTTGATTGATACCATGCCCTTATTGTAAAGCATTGCAAATTCCCTTGCTTTATACTGGAAAAGGTTCATCCCCGTTTGATAATGCTTGATTCTGTCATTGAATCGTTTAAATATTGCACTTTCCCTGTTCAACCCATTAAATTCCAAAACATCAAGCTATGCAAAAACTCGTCATCTACAATCATGGCAAAGACAGCATCCCTTGGGGTGAAAAACCCTTAGCCCTGGCAGCCGTTGCCAAACGGCACGATTTCCAGTTCATCAGCCCGGATTACCAGGCAGGCAACGATCCTGACTGGCGCGTCAAACAACTGCTCGCAATGGATTTATCGGCTTACCGGGATATTGTCCTGGTCGGTTCCAGCATGGGGGCCTATGTCATAACGGTTGCCTCGGAGGTTATCAAACCCAAAGGCTTGTTCATGATAGCCCCGGCTTTTTACCTGCCGGGGTATCAACGCACTGAATTCAATCCACATGCCGAACACATCGAAGTGTTTCATGGCTGGCAAGACGATATTGTGCCGCCGGAACATGCCTGGCGGTTTTGCCGGCAACATCGCGCCCGTCTGCACATGCTGGATGCCGACCATCGCTTACTCAGTATCTTGCCGATCATGGCCGATGCTTTTGACCGGTTTTTAAGCAATTGCGCTGCTTGATGATTGCCGAGTGTCATTAAATGCGATTGCCCTTGCATAGCGCACCAGAAAGGCTGGAACAACCTGGTGAAAAAATAGCGGCTACTTTTTAAGCCAGCCTTTGATAATCGGCCAAGCGCGCGTCAGCCATTGCTCGGTTACAAAAGCGGCGAGCGGTTTGGCCTGGGCTGCAAGCGCTTTAAGAGCCAACAACAGCCTGTCTACCGCCGACGCATCCGGGCTGTCGCGCCATTCCAAATATTTCGAGCCTATGCCGTTGAGAAAAACCGGTTTAAACAACCACATTTCCAGGATGGATGTTACCCACATAAACATAAAGGAAACACCCATGCCCATACCGGCAAAAATAACCAGCCAGGCAAACATCGGGTGGACTTTGGTCAGCCACCAGGACAGGATGTCCGCAATCAGGAACGCATAAGGCATACCGATAGCGATGCATTTATACTGGTTCGTCGTCGTTTCGGCAAAACTGAAAATCAGGCCGACAAACATGAAGATAAAACTGATACCGAATAGATGGATATGCGAAACGCGCGTCAACGATGCAAAAGTAGCGCCCTCATCCTGGCTTGTTAATGCTTTTAACGGCTCAAATTCCTTGAAATTGGGAATACCGGAAGCGCTTTCGTTATGGCACATCACGCAGCGCGCCTCGATGATTTTGTCTATGCCGTCATCTTTATAATCGTCGATATCGGCCCCATCCCTGACCCACTTGATAATGTCAAAACGCTCCTGCGCAGATGCATTGTCTTTCATCGAACCGTTGAGCTTGGTTTCCAGTACCGTCCCGGAACGGTTACCGTAATAGCTGTAGACAATGTCATCGACAGACAAGCCGAATTGGCCGTCCGCCATGCCGTGTGTAAACAATATCTGCATCAGGGCAAAAAAATACCCGATTCCTACGGTACAGAGGTAACCGGTAAATAATACTTTAATAGGCGTATCGTGATCTTTTAGGGGGGTGTATTTCGGCGTCATAGTGCTACCTGTCGGTGTAAGGTGTTAAAAAGTCGTGAATTCCGCGTAACTAAAATAGCCTGGCTACAATCGTTATTGCCGCTTTGGCGGCAACCGTTCAGCATTTCGATGGGCATGGAAAGCGGCGTAATTCCAATTTTGGGGCGGACAGGTTCACGGCAACCGCCGGGTCTGTCCCTGCTTAACGCATCCGACTGGAATTAGAGCATTTGTAACTATCCAGCTCCTTGCTGTAGGGCGTGCTGCGCGCGCCAGGCAAGGAGCTG
>SCST01000071.1 GCA_004299465.1 Methylovulum sp.
CAGGCTAAACACTCGGGACGCAACCGCGTGGTGGTTTACGCCGCATGAATTCGGAGACCGTTATGGAACAGGAACAAAGCGGCCTGGATAAGGTTCTCAGCCTGCGCTCATCCGCAGAGATCGTCAATGTTGACGAACCGACGGTCAAACTGGTGGTTTTTGAACTGGACGGCGAGTACTTCGCTTTTCCAGGCGAGGCGATTGCCGAAATTATGCCGGCAACGGACGTTTACTTTGTTCCGGGTTGCCCCCCGTCGCTGGAAGGCGTGATTAACGTGCGCGGCGACATTGAGTCAGTCATCCGCCTCGCCGAATTGCTGGGCAAACCTGCGGCTGACCCGGCGTCAACCTCATCAATCCTGCGCGGACAAGGTGGCGGCATGCACAGCGGTATTCGCGTTGATAGGGTCGTGGACGTGCTGGATGTCGTGCAAAGCGCGATTCAAGTACCGCCCGCGACCTTGCCGGAACACCTGCGGCGTATCGTGTCCGGGTTGATGCGGTACCAGGACACGCCGGTCGTCATCCTCGACCTGGACCGCCTGTTCGAAGATTATCAGCGCGGGCTGGGATGAGCCGGACGGCAACGAAAATGTCTTCCACCTCCGTACCCGCTACACTGGACGTGGTGTCGTTCATCGCTGATGGCCACCGCTTCGCCGTTGAAGCGGCACAGGTGCGTGCGCAATTGTCTGCGGGACAATCCGGTACGGCCCTGATAGCGGAGCAGCTCTTGGGATTGTTGCCCTGCGAGGAAACGCAAAACAAGGCCTCCCGGCGCATCCTCCTGATAAAGCACCCGGAAGGAGACTATGCCGTGGCGGTTTCCAAGCCGGTGGAGTTGCAGCGGCTGGAGATCGGCGCCGTGTATCCCCTGCCCGCCCTGATCGTCGCCCGCAACACGCTGACCGGCCTGCGCGGATTGGCGATGGGACCGGAAGGGCTGACGATGCTGGTCGATTTTAGTGTGGCAAAAGCGCAGCTGAAGCACGTTATTCCATGAACCTAAAAACGCAATTACCACTCAGCAAGCAAGCCTGTTATAGAGATACCGGCCAAGATTTATAATTGCAATATGTCCGCTAAACAACCAAGCCCCTGTATCCGGGAAGACTTGAGCACTACAATAGAGCACCGCCATTCAAGCCCCTTAACAAGCGGCGCGCTAATTGTCATCAAACTCGGCGGCAGCCTGGCGTATTCCGGCAGTTTACGTTATTGCCTCGAAACGATCGAGCAGCGCTATCAGGACAGCGCTGTCGTCATTGTGCCGGGAGGCGGCGTTTTTGCAGACCAGGTCAGGTCGGCCCAGCAATATTGGCAATTTGATGACGCTACTGCGCATGCGATGGCGTTGCTGGCGATGCAGCAGATGGCCTTGCTGTTTAACGGGCTTAAACGGCATTTTATTATTGCGGGTTCAGTGGCGGCGATACGGCAACATACGGCACGGAACAAAACGGTGATCTGGTCGCCGGATATTGCCGAGCTTGATTTGGCCGGCATTCAGGCATCCTGGGATATAACATCCGACAGTCTGGCGGCATGGTTGGCCAGCGCGCTTTCGGC
>SCST01000610.1 GCA_004299465.1 Methylovulum sp.
GGCGTCTGGAAGCGCAAACATGCCCCCGAAGGCCTGCTGCGCTGGGTCGGGCGCTTTCATGGCTGGCGCAGAGGCTAACATCTTGATTTTATTGTGTAGCCGTGTAAGGTACGCATCTATGCCCCAGAGGGTATCGCGTACCTTTATCTACTCCCCTCTGACTCAAAAAACGTTGAAATGCTTGAATCGTAGGGCGCGCCGTGCGCGCCATCGGTGGTCCAGTATTGAAAAAGGCGCGCTCGGCGCGCCCTACATCGCAACAAGTCGTTGTCGCTTTGCAAAAGTTAGACGTTTTCTCGATCAGATGGGAGTAATGAGACGTTAAATATATACAAGGCATAAAAATGAAGAAACCAGGCATAATCATCGTACTCGTATTAATGACAAGCACAACCTGGTGGCTTTTGCAAAGCCAGCCTTCCGAGCCAAAAATCGAAAAGCTGGTGCTGACCGGCTCCAGCACAATAGCCCCGCTGGCCGCGGAAATCGGCAAGCGCTTCGAATCGCTGCACCGCGATGTGCGCGTCGATGTACAAACCGGCGGCTCCTCGCGCGGGATCAGCGATGCCAGGGCGAAGCTTGCCGATATAGGCATGGTCTCAAGAGCGCTCAAGGATGATGAAAAAGACTTGCAGTGCTTTACCGTGGCGTTGGACGGCATCGCCGTGATCTTAAACAAAGCCAATCCCGTTGCAGCGCTGGATAAACAGCAAATCATCGCTATCTACACCGGCAAAGTCGTCAACTGGAAAGACGTCGGCGGCAACGACGCACCGATTACCGTCGTCAACAAAGCCGAAGGCCGCTCGACGCTGGAGCTGTTCCTGCATTATTTCGGCTTGAAAAATACCGATGTGAAACCGCAAGCCATCATCGGCGATAACCAGCAAGGCATTAAAACGGTGCTCGGCAATCCCGACGCCATCGGCTATGTGTCCGTCGGGACGGCTGAATATGAAGCTGGACAAGGCGCTGCGATTAAATTACTGCCGCTCGATGGCATAGCGGCTTCGATGGAAAATGTCCGTAATCGCAGTTTTCCTCTAGCTCGGCCGTTGAACCTTGTGACCCGTAGCGAACCGACCGGACGCGTCAAAGACTTCATCGAATTTGCCGAATCGCCGCAAGTGCATGATTTAATAGAGGCACAGTATTTTGTCCCTGCCCCGCGCTGACCGACGACTGGCCGTGCTGCTGCGCGGCTGCGCGGGGCTGGCGGCAGCGATTGTGCTGTTGATCCTGTTGTTTTTACTCAAGGAATCCCTGCCGGTATTGCAGCATGTCGCCTTGAGCCGTTTTGTCAGCGATGCCTCCTGGCATCCTCTGCAGGGATTGTACAGGCTGACGCCGATGCTGGCGGCGACGTTATATGCAACGCTGGGAGCGGTATTGCTGGCCGCGCCCTTGGGTATCGCTTCGGCATTGTTCAGCCGTTATTATGCCCCGCCGCTGCTCGCCGCCGGTTATCGCCGGATGATCGAACTGCTGGCGGGCATTCCGTCGGTTGTTTACGGTTTTTGGGGATTGACGACACTGGCGCCGCTCATCGGCCGCTTGCATCCGCCCGGCGTCAGCCTGTTAACCGGCATGCTGGTACTGGCGCTGATGATTTTGCCGACCGTGGCATTAACCGTCGATGCGGCATTGGCTGCCGTGCCGGTCGCCTATCTTCGTAGCGCCGCCGCGCTGGGCCTGTCGCGTTGGGGTTCGATCGGCGGCGTGGCCCTGCCCGCCGCGCGTCCGGGTATCGCCGCCGGCATCTTGTTGGCGGCAGGCCGCGCGATCGGCGAAACAATGGCGGTGTTAATGGTAACGGGCAACGTGGTGCAACTGCCGCGGAACCTGTTTGACCCGGTACGCACACTCACCGCGAACATTGCCCTGGAAATGGCTTACGCAACGGGCGACCATCGCGCGGCCTTGTTTGTGTCGGGCTTGGCCTTGATGTTGTTAGTCCTGGTTTTAGTCGCTACGGCTGAATTATTCAGCAAGCAGCACTGTCATGTTTAAAAACAGCTTGGCAACAGGGTTAACCTGGCTGGCGGCGCTCCTCGTCGGCGGGATGTTTGCCTGGCTGCTGGCCGACCTTCTGATACACGGCCTGACCAAACTATCCTGGGCGTTTTTTATCGAATCGCCAGAAAATGCCGGACGCTCCGGCGGCATCGGCCCGATTATCGCAGCCACGGCGTTGATTTTACTCATTGCCGTCGCAACGGCGCTGCCGCTTAGCCTTGCCACGGCCGTGCTGTTGAGTGAATTTACCCGGCGGAACGGCGTGTTTGCCCTCTTGGTAAGTCGCAGCCTGGATGTGCTCGCGGGCGTGCCGTCGATCGTTTTCGGGCTGTTCGGTAATGCGTTTTTTTGCATTTACCTGGGACTGGGTTTTTCCATCTTGTCAGGCGGCTTGACTTTGGCCTGCATGATCTTGCCCATCTTGATCCGCACCACCGAAGAAGGCCTCAGGGCAGTGCCTGATGATTACCGGCTGGCCGCCGCCGCGTTAGGGATGTCGCGTAGTTCGGCGCTGGTTCATCTGCTGCTGCCGGCCGCTGTGCCTGCGCTGCTCGCGGGCTTGTTGCTGGGTATCGGCCGGGCCGGGGCCGAAACTGCTGCGCTTATTTTTACCAGCGGCTATGTCGCCCGAATGCCGGATTCATTGCTGGATTCCGGCCGGGCTTTATCGGTGCATATTTACGACCTGTCGATGAACGTCGCCGGTGGCGATGCCGCGGCCTACGCATCGGCCCTGGTATTGATCATGCTGCTGTTAATCATCAACACCATTGCCGCGGGCCTGATGAAACACTGGAATTTGGCTAAGGTATGAGACTCTTTAAAAAAACGGCGGACACGCCTGCCGATAAACCCATAACGCAAACGGCTTATACCTTGGGCCCTTTGCAATCGGGTCCGCCGTGCTGCGTTCCCGAGCCCTTGATCCGGGTCGAGAAGTTGTCTTTGCATTACGGCGCAAAACCGGCATTGAATGAAGTGTCGCTGGATATTTACAAAGGCTGCATTACCGCGCTGATCGGGCCGTCGGGATGCGGTAAAACGAGCTTCCTGTCGGTGCTCAATCGTTTGACCGATATGATTCCCGGTTGCCGCGTGTCGGGCCGCGTTGTTTACGACAACCTGGATTTGCATAATCCTAAGCTTGATGTGCAGGCACTGCGCCGCGACATCGGCATGATTTTCCAGAAACCGACGCCGTTTCCGCTGTCGATCCGGCGCAATATCGAGTTGCCGCTACGCGAACACGGCATCAGCAAAGCCGCCGACCTCAATGATGTGCTGCAACGGGTTTTGCAGGATGTAGGCCTCTGGGATGAAATCAAGGACCGCCTGGAAGCACCCGCGCAAGCCCTGTCCGGCGGACAGCAGCAACGTCTTTGCATCGCTCGAGCCCTGGCTTTACAACCTAAGGTGTTATTGATGGACGAACCCTGCAGCGCGCTGGACCCGATTTCATCCGGCGTCGTCGAAGACTTGATCCAGCGCTTGCGCGGGCAATATACGGTCATCATCGTCACCCATAATCTCGCGCAAGCCCGGCGCATCGCCAATTACGCCGGTTTTTTCTGGGTCAGGGAACGCGCCGGCTGCCTGATTGAATTCGGCCAGTGCAAACAGATTTTCGATAACCCGGCCCATGAATTGACCGCTGCTTATGTGCATGGCAGGCGCGGCTGATTACGCTGGCTGACGTCTCATAACGGCCCAGCCATCAAACAACGGAACGCCGATGATTAAGATAACATAAGATTTTTATCGCATTATCTGCATTCCATCTTAAGGGAATTACAAATACTAACCTGATTAGCAAGATGCTTCAGCTAGGCTCAAAGATACTGGAGTTCAAAGCTTGCTTTGAGCCTTCAAACAGCAAGCTCAGGACTCCAAGCTATCGTCTGCCAAGCTGAAGCATCTTGCTAATCAGGAATACTAATGGCGGAGATACTTGTCGAGATCAAAAGTTTTCTCGTTTTCTTCTTTCAACAAGGTCAGCGCATACCAAAGCAGGCTGGCTGCCGGCGCCATAAAACGCCCTTTGCCTATCTGGCTGATGGACAAGCCAACCAGCGCCAGAAAAAGCAAGGAACGTCCGTCCAGCAAGCCTTGGCTGAAATCCAGCAGCGACTCGTCCAGACGATTAAATCCTGTCGAGGTGAGCTTTGCGATCGGCAGATGCGGAATTGAAAACGTCTCTTCCGGTACTTGTTCAACGATTGTAAACAGGCTGTTTATTTGCGCAAATTCGGCAATCGCCGAGAAGCCGGTATCCATGCCGTGGCAAATCAGCAGGCTGGCCGCTTGCGGGTTAAGCTGGAGTTGGGTGATGCCGGGGCAACCGGCAAATAATTCCGCAATGCGGTCAAAATAGCGGTAATCGCCTTTTTTTTGCGGAATCTTCAGCCTCACGCGCCCCGGCAATTGGTGTTTAATATACGCGGCGGGCTGGTTTTCGATGCGGCTCATAAGTCATCTTGGCTAGCGGAGAACTCATCATACTCCGAAGCTTCTGGACGATCCATCGTGTTTTCCCGCTGCAACTCGGCCCTGGCTTCGGCAAGAATATCCTCAAGCTCTTCACCCGCTTCGGAGATGAATTCCCTGCCCCTTTCCGCAAGCAACAATCCTGATTTGATCGCGGCGCGGGCAGTGGGACGAGCGGCGCGGGCGAGCGCCGGCAGCGCGGGAATGACGGCTGTCGCCAATACCGTAGCGCCGATACCGATAACGATTCCTAAAGGGGTGCCGTTCTTAAAAAAATCATCTACTTTAATCATTTCAGCTTTCCCAAGAGTGCGGAGTGAGCGGTCAACCTGCTGGATTGTCGCGCGATAATTACTTCTTTAATATTACAATCCCAAAAGTTCTTGCACAGTATATTTCAGAGTACTGCGCAAGAACTTATGAAACAGTTAATATCATCGCCGTTTTGATTAAATACTACTATAGCTATCGTTGTCCAGAAAAGTTTTGCCCTGCGCACGCTAGTATCCGGGGCCACTATCAAAGAATTTGTTAATGCCGGGGAAATACTCTATAAAGCAAACGAAATCCATTGATAAAGCAAAGCCACGGAAACATGAAAAAATCTATTACCGTCAAAATCGCCGAACATCCCAACGAACTTATCACGAAGGCCAAACACGCAGCCGAAAAAAATGGCTTGCGATTTATAGGCGATACCGACAAAGGCTTGATTAAAGGTTTCGGCATCGAAGCGCACTACCTGCTTCAGGAGGATATATTGACTGTCAATATCTTACGCAAGCCGCTATTGCTTTCATGGACGAAGGTCGAGCAGCAAGTAAGAGCCCTCGTCGGTATTAAAGATATAGCGAACAATAACTCCGGCAAGTTATAGCTTTCGCTAGCGATACCCTGAACACTCAAGTTTTCGTTTTTTCTTGTAAAAGTAGTAGGCTTAATACCGGAAGGTCTACGGCTCAAGCAACATCCTGTCAACTGGGAGCCTAAAGTTTCATCTTGCGTCATGATGCTGTCATATTTATTTAATATCATCGTAACATCAATAACCCGACAGAAGCAGTCCTTGCCGAGTCAACCCTCACTGATGAACTCTCTCAATGGTTGCAGCTTAGTCCTGGGCCTTGTTTATGTGGAAAAAAATTTACTCGACCGTTTTCACGCCCCGTCTCGACGATAAAGACATCAATGAGCGCCTTGCCGCGATAAAATCGTC
>SCST01000072.1 GCA_004299465.1 Methylovulum sp.
GCTTTCGCAAAAATAGCGACTCCCCGAGCGCCTATGTCATTGATTTCCGCTACTGCTGCTGATAATGAGCTGGCGATTATGGCATTGCTCGCCTTCGTATCGCTTTCTATCTGGGTAATAACTAAGTAGAGTATTGATGTTGCTCGGTCTATCATCAGGTCAATAGAATCGCCTAAGTCACTTAGGATAAATTCAGAACGTACACACGATAACGCACTAAGTCGGTGGTTAAAATCTGGATTTATGTTTGCTTTTTTAGCTGTTTCTGGGGCGTTTTGTCCTGAAGTCTGGACGGATTGATTTTGAGTGTTCATAACGGTGATCCTATGCAAAGAATGGAATAACCGCCGCCCATGCTTCCTACAGCATGGGTGGCGGAGCTTGAAAGGGGTAGGAAACCGCGCATAGGGTGCGGCCAGCGCCGAACGCTGCCCTGACAAGCCCGCCATAATCAAGTGTAAACACGACTAACCGCCGCGTTAAATTTTGGGCATAAAAAAACCGATGTAATAATCGGCGATTTGACGCCTATGCAAAACGGGTTCCTACGCCCGGCTGCCAGTGTGCTGACAGCGGGTGCATTGTGCGGCATAGCGCCGATAGATGTCAACATCCTCATGCTGCACCGCCCAATTCAACAATCAGCTTTCTGATGTCCTCGACAGGCCAGACTCGCGTCCTTTCACTAAGTAAAATTCCAGGGGGTATTTGCCCGATTTAACACCGTTTAAGAAACTTGTGCGGCTAATAATCGGGATAATTGGCGGCTCAGAGCCGCCAGGTACTTTCACGATCTGATTCAGTCGCAGGAACCCTGCTTCGGGTAACTGACGATAAATCGGGGTAATCGGCGTCTCTGACCGGCCCGGTATTTTCGCGGGCTGGTTGACAGGTAATTGATGTACGATTGAGTTCATTTGTGACCTCCAAAAAAGAAAGCACAAATGATAATGCGGTTAAAAACGGCCTTTTGCGCCGTTTTTTTTGGACTTTATTGTGCTGTAGTTGCATGGCTGTACCTCGTTGATTTACGAGGCTACAGTTTGTAAGGGTTCGATCTTAATGAATAGCTGGGTAGGTTACAGAAAACCTATCCACAAAATTCAGCTAACAGGAGGTGTAGTTAAAAGGCTTTGGGTGTGTAGGTTGTTAGCAAAAAATCGTTAAAAGCTAGTAACGACAAGGCTTTCATGGGGGGGTATGTTAACGTTCCGAGGTCTTTGTCGCCCCGCCTTTTTCGTTCCAATTAGCAACCTTGGTACATTCTTCAATGCCTGTTCCGTTTATTTTTCCTTCATAAACTAGCCCGAACTCTTTGTAATGGCTTTTAAGCCAGTCAGCTATTGCGGTTTTGGTTGCTTTTCCATCCAATAAGTTACCATCCTCCATTGCCAGCCATACTTGTACTGTTGCTGCAAGTTTAGCTGAATATCTGGGGTGTGATTTATCTAGGTAATCAGGTGCAGAAGTTGTTTCGCCAAAGAAAAAATCCGGCTTAAAGTTTCTGGATAGCAGCCATTTTTTTAAATCATCGACTTCAATAGTTGTCATTGTCCAATCCGGCAACTCATTGTAAATAATGACTTTTCGTTTCTGACGCTATGTATCCTTCAGTCCATCTTGAAAATTCACCCTCTATCTGATCGTTACTTGCTGGCTCAACCCAACCATTTTCATTAAACTTGCCACGGGCTTTATATCGAAGAATGGCGTCTAATTTTTTGCTATTTATGGCTTTGGTTATCGCTGAAAATATAGAGTCAAACCCTGTTGGCTTGTTATATCCATTATCATTATACTTAGAATAGCCGCTATCCTCGTAATCAGAAGGGTCTTCTCCAAGAACCAACAACGTCGCTTGTATAACTGTTAGTTCATCGTGGAGTCGCCAATAGTCTATTGGTTCCAGCATTAATCAACACTCCGTTAAAGCGCAATCGTTACAAATAGGACTTACGCATTGACGGAAGGCTGTTGTGTGGGTTCAAATATTCCTTGCCGATCATAAATTCCGTGACGAATGAAGCCACCACATCCTTATACAAAGCCTTTTGCCATTGGTAGGCA
>SCST01000611.1 GCA_004299465.1 Methylovulum sp.
AGAAAAACGATGATGTCCTTTCTTACAGCAAAACATCTGCCGTGCCACCTCGTCGCCTTTGGTCGTGTAGACACCGTCCTTCGTTATGAGGTTATCCAGTTCTTGATAGTAGGGGCAAGTGATCCTGGGGCAAAAAAAATTGAGTGCGTTATCGAGTTGGATAATTTCAGAGTCATTTGGTATCAGTGCAGTTTTTATCTCTGCACTATGTCAAAAATCCCTGGAAATTAACATCTGCATACGCCATGTTCGACTTTTAAGCTTCAACCAAAGCGTCGAAATGCAAAGGCGGATTACCTAAAAGTTTGTTCAAAAAAACGCCGATGGTGTGGGCCAGCAATTTGCGAATAAAGCGGTTGGTTAAATGCCAAAGGTCACGCGCATGAACCCTTTCGACATGAAAGCGCTCGGCCAGCTGGCTGATAACAGTTTCGACCAATCGCCTGACCGTCATCAACCGTTTAACAACCGGCTTAGGGCGCGGGTCTGTCATATTCTTTCGCAAAGGTGTTTGTAAATCAATTTGTTGCCGGACCAGTTCTTCCTTCAATAGGGGGCGAATGAAGCCCTTGTCACCGATGAGTAAGCCTTTCAGTCCCTCGGTCATGTCTTGAAGCACATCACGCTCGTCAATCGTAGCGGCGGCAAAGGTATAGCCACAAATGATGCCTTCATCATTCACCACCACATGGCCCTCAAAGCCGTAATATTTTTCGTCCTTTGAGGCACAATAGCCATAACCCGCCTCACCATTGAAACAACGGCTCTGTGCGACCCGAGTTATTTTGCAAACGGGCATTGGAAAACCATCAACCAGGTGGACAGGATCGTTTAGCGCCCCCATTTGCCGCGCCAAGTGGTTCTGAATAAGTTCTTTTAACGCCCAAAGATTAGCGCTTTGCTTGACAAAACTGGAACGCGACCCCAGATTCGGAAACCAAGCGTGCCAGTGATTACGAAAATAGCGCCACAAGCTTTTATCTTGGTCTTTGCCCATAAACTCGCCGACGATCTCCATCGTGATCACCTCGCTATCGGTCAGTTTCGGCTGGAAACCCCGACGCCTCAGCGGTTCTTTGACCAGTTCACGATACGTTTCTTCTACACAGCAATAAACATAAATGATAAAGTCTTCAACGGGCATGGCTGTTTTCCTTGATGTTATTTTTTGGTGAAAACAACCCTGCATGAATTCAGCTGTGCTTGTCAGCCAATAGTTTTAAAAGTCGAACATGGCGTATCTGCATTGATTTGCAGGAACTACCCGCCGCCGCGCCTTGAAGTGATCGCCCACCGCGCCGAACGGAAGCGTTGCCCATGCGGCCACCTGACCACGGCGGCCTTCCCGCCCGATACCCTCTGGGGCACAAGAGCGTCCGCGTCCGTGCAGTATGGGCCGGGCATCAAGGCCGTCGCGGTGTACCTCAACCAATACCAGCTGATCCCCTACGCGCGGGTCGAGGAAATGCTCGGCGCGCTCTACGGCACACGCTTGTGCGAAGGCAGTCTGCTCAACTTTAACCAACAGGTCTATGACGGCCTTGAGGACACCGAGAACCAAATCAAGGCCGCCCTCTTGCAACAGGATGTCCTTAATGCCGACGAAAGCGGCATTCGGGTCGAAGGCAAGCTGCACTGGGTGCATACCCTGGGCAACGCCCGACTGACCCATTACCAACACCATGAAAAGCGCGGCCAAGTCGCGATGGAGGCCATCGGCATCCTGCCCCACTACACCGGCATCGTCATGCATGACCACCTGAAAGCCTACCTGTGTTATACGGGCTTCCTGCACGACCTGTGCAACGCCCACCACCTGCGCGAGCTGGTTTTCCTGCTGGAGCGCGAACAGCTGGCCTGGGCGGGCGAGATGAGTCGCCTGCTGGTGGTCATGAAAAAATGCGTCGACCGTGCCCAGCGGCGGCGGCAAACCGCCCTCGGCCCGCACGGCTTTCTCATAAAAAATGTATTGACAACTGGCATAATATTGAAAAATCACCAGTACCCCCAATAAGTGAAAAATGTCCGCAACTCTTGTCATAAATGAAGCTGATCTAAGCAAAAAA
>SCST01000612.1 GCA_004299465.1 Methylovulum sp.
TAAGTGATGCGGGCGAGTTCCGCGGCGGCGCTTAACGACTTTAATTTGGCGTTATCATTATCGGCGCGTAATTGCAGCAAAGGCGTATTGACGCTGACCTCATCGCCCTGCTTGAAATGGATTTCGCTGATGATGCCCGCCACCTCGGCGCTCAGCTCAACGCCGTGAACGGCGCGGACACTGCCAACCGCTTGCAGTTCCGGCAGCCATTCCTGGACGCTTGCCGCCATTGCCGAAACGGTTTGCGGCGGTTCGCCCTGGGCAGTCATGAACTGTTTGATCATGCGCCCCTTGAACTCGATGAAGCCGAAGACGGCGCCCAGCACCAGGCTGACGGCGATGAGCATAATGAGCATACGCTTAGTCATTGATTTGTTTCCTGTTCAGGTATCCAAAATTTTAATATTAACGTTTTCAATCCAGATCGGTCATTCAATAGCCCATAAACCCTATTCTGGAGTTCAGGCTTTGCCTGACCTCCAACAGGTACTGCCGGCAATGGTGTAATCAACCTGATATGAAAATGCTGTAATAGCTGCCGCTTGCGACCAGCGGCATAATCTAAGCCGGCCATCCTACTTTTGCGGCAACGGTGTCGGCAAAGGGTTAATCAGGCAATTAATAAAACTGCACGGTTTTTGTCTATCTTTTTGGTCGGCGCGGAGCATGCCGGATAAATCACCGCGATTCCACCAACCGCCGCCCAAAGCCTGGAATAACGCGGCGGTATCGGCCAAGCGCGCTGCCTGTGCTTTGATACGGCCTATGCGCGCCTGCTGGTAATCGCGTTCTGCACTAAGTAATGATAAATAACTCACTGCGCCGACCTGGAATTGCCCGCGGGTCAGGTCAAGGCTTTCTTGCGCGGCTTTTTCCGCCGTATCCTGGGTTTTTAACGCGGCGGCATCGAATTCCAGCGCGCTCAGGGTATCTGCTACATCCTGGAAGGCTTGTAGGACCGTGCTTCGGTATTGTGCGGCCGCCTGCTCATAATTGGCGATTGCGGCGTATCTTTTATGGGTGAAGTCGCCGCCGTGGAAAAGTGGTTGCATTAAATTGCCGCTAATACTCCAGACTTCGCTGCCGGGAATAAACAGTTCACCGACTTTAGTAGCGATGCTGCCGATATTGCCGTTGATCGTAAAATCGGGGAACACGCTCGCGACAACCACGCCGATTTGCGCGCTGGCGGCATGCAGAAGTGCCTCTTGCGCCCGAATGTCAGGGCGTTGCTCGACCAATTTGGACGGCAGGCTGAGCGGCAGTTTGTCCGGCAGCGAGAGATTGTCAAGATTGAACTGTGCGGCCAGGTCGGTGCTCGGGAAATTACCGGTTAACACGCTCAGGCTGTGGCGTATTTGTGCCAGTTGCTTTTGTAAAGGCGGCAGGTTTGTACGCGTTTGTTCCAATGTCGATTGCTGGGCGAGCACCGCAGCTTTTGATGTGCCGCCCAACTCGAATTGTTGCTTGATGACATCGAGCTGCTGAACCTGCGCGTCGATAATATCTTCAGTGGCCGCGATCTGCGCCCTGAGCGACGCCTCCTGTATCGCCGTCGTAACGATATTGCCGGCCAGGGTCAGGAAGGCGCCTTCAAGCTGGAATTTTTGATATTCGGCCTGTGCGGACAGGCCCTCGATTTGCCGGCGTATCGCACCGAAGACGTCCAATGTGTAGGATACCTTGACCGAAGCATTGTAAAGGCTGAATACCGAACCGCCACCGTCAGGGTTGCCAAATTGCGCGCCTGAAACCAGTTGTTCGGTATCCGATGCTGAGGCATCGAGGGCCGGCAGCAGCGAGCCTTTCTTCGCTTCGGCTGTTTCCTGCGCCTGGATCAGCTTGGCCTGGGCGGACTGCAAGTCAGGGCTGTGTTTTATCGCCTGTGCAATCAAGGCGCTTAACGGCCGGGAATGATACAGCGTCCACCATTGTCCCGGCAGCGCTTTACCCAGTGCCAAGGCCTTTGCCGTTTCTGCTGATGCTTTATCGTCGCTATAGCGGCTTAGCTCGGGGGCGGCGGGGCGGGTAAAGTCCGGTCCCAGTGTGCAGCCGGAAAACAGCATGATGCCGGTGATGACAAGCGCCGGCAGGCTACGTTTAAAGGCGGATGCAGTGATTGATTGACGGTGTGTCATAGTGCTCGCTGTGCGCTGAATGATTTAAGGTTTTGCTGCGTTATAAGCCGTGGTAAACATCAAATAGCGTAGATTGCCGGCAGTCAATGTTTTAAACCGTTTAGCAATAAACCGGTGATGTACGCAGCAATCACATCCGGATTGTCATGCTCCGCTTTTCTGCCCGGAAAATGTTTATTCAAAGGCTGGTGGTCAATAAAATTTTTAACCAGGCTGATGATCGATGTGGCGACTAAATGGGCATCCTGTTGCGGGGCCAACTCAGTAGCCAGTTGCATCAATGAGCAGAACTGGTTTTTAAAAACGCCTTGCGCGAGCATATGCATTCGTTCGGGATCGGCTTCCATGATCTCGCGTTGCATCAGGCGATGGAAATCGTGATCCTGCAGCATGACATCAAGTAATGAGCGAATAAAACGAGCCAGTTTTTCTTCAGCTGTGCAACCAGATTCCCATACTTGTGCAAAAACCAGTTCCTTGCCTGAAAAAGCATAATGTATGGCATCGAGATAAAGCGCATTTTTATCGGGAAAGTGATGGTAAATCGCCGCGACGCTAATATTGGCTGCGGTAGCCAATTGTCTCATCGATAAACCCGAATAGCCTTTTTCTGCAAACAGGGCGATCGCCTTGCTTAATATTTTTTCTT
>SCST01000613.1 GCA_004299465.1 Methylovulum sp.
ATAAGCTCGAAGATGCTGAATTGGCTGCTGTTGTGGAATCGAGAAAACATCAGCCGGAAATAGACGTGGCTTGGGATGAGCTTTAAGCTTCGTTTCAAAGAGCAGGCTTGGCAAGAATGGCATGATCTCGCACCTAGCATCCGCGAGCAGTTTGCTAAAAAGTTGCACACTCTAAAAGAAAATCCGCGCATAGAAGCTGCGAGGTTGAGCGGCCTTAAAAACTGCTACAAAATCAAGCTGCGTAAAGCGGGTTTCAGATTAGTTTATGAAGTACGTGACCAAGAACTGGTCATTTTGGTAGTGGCAATCGGTAAACGGGAGCGCAACGCGGTTTATAAAACAGCGGCAAAGCGGCTATAACCAAACGACATCTTATAAAATCGACAACCGTATTAACTAAAAGGGCATATCCATCTAATGATAACAATTCGTGAAATTGGTTATCCCACATAGAAAAAACACATCAACAATGAGCAAAACCCTATGATTATTAACGGTGTAAGCATCGACGCAACCTTTGCGGAAGCATTTCCGATGAAAGCTACGCGCGCCATTATCACGGCGCAAAACGAAAAATGGGCGCTGATTGCCGCGCAGGCGATGACCGGCTTCGCTACGTCCGTAATCGCCTGCGGCTGCGAGGCCGGCATTGAACGCACTTTGAACCCCGACGAAACGCCGGACGGTCGCCCCGGCGTGTCCATTATGATTTTTGCGATGGGGGGCAAAGGCTTGGCTAAACAACTGGAAACCCGCGCAGGGCAATGTGTGTTGACATCGCCGACCTCGGCATTGTTTGCCGGTATCGACGGCGGCACCCGCATTCCCTTGGGTAAAAACCTGCGCTATTTTGGCGACGGCTTCCAGATTGCTAAAGTCATAGCCGGGAAGCGCTATTGGCGTGTACCGGTCATGGATGGCGAGTTTTTGACCGAAGCGACTACCGGACAAGTCGATGCGATCGGCGGCGGTAATTTTCTGGTATTGGCCGAGTCGCAGCCGCAAGCGCTTGCCGCCTGCGAAGCCGCTATCGACGAGATGAAAAAAATCCCCAATGTCATCATGCCGTTCCCCGGCGGCGTTGTGCGTTCCGGCTCCAAAGTCGGATCCAAGTATAAAGCATTGAACGCTTCGACGAACGACGCCTTCTGCCCGACCTTAAAAGGCATGACCCATACTGATTTATCGCCGGAAATCGAATCGGTGATGGAAATTGTTATCGACGGCCTGAGCAAGGAAGATATAGCTCAATCCATGCGCGTCGGCATCCAGGCGGTCTGCGATTTGGGTGCGGAAAACGGCATCAAACGCATTAGCGCCGGTAATTACGGCGGCAAACTGGGACCGTTCCACTTTCATTTACAGGAGATCATGGCATGAGCGCGTTAACCTTAACCCTAAAATACCGCCCCGACCAGCGCGTCGATATGTCGCCGTTGGTTTGTCAAAACCTGCAAGGCATGGAGCCGACTGAAATAGCGGGGCTGGAATTGCAAAGCGGCAAATGCAGGTTGCGCGTCGATCAGTTATTTAATATTTCCGGTTCCGATACGCAAACCATCGTCATCAAAAACAGCTTCGAGAAACTGGATTTTATCGGCAAGGAACTCAATGGCGGCAGCATTACGGTCGAAGGTGATGCGGGTGCGTACCTTGCCATGGGCATGAAATCCGGCGATATTAAAGTCACCGGCAATGCCGGACTTTACGCTGGATGTGAACTGAAAAAAGGCTATCTGGAAGTGTCCGGCAATGTCGGTGACTTTCTGGGCGGCGCGTTGCCCGGCAATAAAATGGGCATGAAAGGCGGCCTGATTTTGGTCAAAGGCAATGCCGGCGAACGGGTCGGCGACCATTTACGGCGCGGCATGATATTGATCGAAGGCAATGCAGGTGATTATTGCGGTTCGCGCATGATCGCAGGCACCATCGCCGTGATGGGGCAAACCGGACGTTATCTGGGATACGCGATGCGCCGCGGCACCTTATTGCTGTGGAACCCGCCGCTGTTGTCCGCGAGCTTTAATGATTGCGGCACGCATACACTGGCGTTTCTGCCGATGTTGTTTAATGCGTTTAAAACGCTTAATTCACGGTTTGCTGACGCGTCGGCGGCGTTTAACCGGGTTCAGCGTTATGCGGGGGATATGGCTGAGATGGGGCGTGGGGAGGTTTTGGTTAAAAAGTAAATGAAGTTCTTAAGGTTGCTGATATGAATATCGTACAACTTGAATCAGAAGTGCTTGCCCTCCCTATTCAAGAGAGGGCGGCCTTAGTGCAACGGCTTTTACTGAGCCTGGAAGAGATTTCTGAGCCTGAATTTGATCGTCTGTGGGCTGAAGAGTCATTTCGTCGGGTTACTGAATTTGACGCGGGAAAAACTCAGGCCATCTCTGGCGAAGAAGTTGCAAAAAAAGCGCGTGCGCTGTTGCGATGAACTATAGCTTCCTGCCCGAAGCAGAGGCCGAATATTTAGCGGCAATCTGTTTCTACGAGGAACAACAAGCTGGTCTTGGTGATGCCCTAATCACCGAGTTCGAACGTATTCTCATCTTAGCGGTTGAGAAGCCGGAAGCTTGGCGCTTAGTCCATCAATCAGGAATCAGGTGTATCAGGTTATCGCGCTTCCCGTATGTCGTGTTCTTTCGAATGCTTTCTGATAACCTCCAAGTCACTGCATTTGCCCATCACCGCCGCCGTCCGGGTTATTGGCTCACAAGGGTTGATAGAACGGTCGGAAGTTTGTGATGTGCCATTGCGTTATAAGGTCAAGTTTCCGCCCGATATTCGGTGTTATCGGGTTCCAGGGTTTCCATACAACATTCTTTATCGACAGGCAGGCGTTGACGTTGAGGTCTTAGTGGTTGCGCTGCATCGTCGCAGGCCGGATCACTGGCGTGACAGAGTTTAACTTGGCTTTGGCTGAGAAGACAGTCAAGCAGGGCTCGCCTACGTATCCCCCGCTTGACCATGATTATAAGAGCCCTGAACCAGTCAGGACACTACACGGTATAAGTCGTCGATGCCGTCTTACCGCCATGCCCGGTCCAATCGGTATGAAAAAACTCGCCTCTGGGTTTATCGACACGTTCATAAGTATGTGCGCCGAAATAATCCCGTTGTGCTTGCAGCAGATTGGCGGGCAAGCGTTCGGTACGATAGCCGTCGAAATAGGCTAGGGCCGATGAAAATGCCGGGGTAGGGATGCCGAGTTCAATGCCTAAAACCACCGCTTTGCGCCAGCCGGCATCGGCCTTGCTCATCGCATCGACAAAGAAATCGGCCAGCAGCAGGTTTTCCAGGTCCGGGTTAGCATCGTAAGCCTGTTTGATATTGTTTAAAAACTGGCTGCGGATGATGCAGCCGCCGCGCCACATCAGCGCAATTTCACCGTAGTTCAAAGATAAATCATATTCTTTCGACGCTTCACGCATCAGGCGGAAGCCTTGCGCGTAGGATATGATTTTAGCGGCATACAAGGCGTCGCGGATCGCGGCTATCATCACTTGTTTATCGCCGCTAAAGGCCGCAGCCGGTGCTTTAGGCAGGATTTG
>SCST01000614.1 GCA_004299465.1 Methylovulum sp.
TCTCCAGAGTGATGCGAGGCGCGGCCTTCATGGCCGGCAGAGATGGTTTGCCTGTGTTCTCTTTCAAGTTGCAGCATATAGGCCTGAATGGTATTTTCGAAGGCTTGTGTTATTTCGGTAAATTTACAGCCTATTTTCTCTGTCCTTTCTATATGGTCCTGGCTAATAATGTATTTATGCCGAATTTCAAAAGACACTATGCCTTCATTGGTATCAGGAAGTATGAGTTTGCAATGTTTAAAATGAATGTTGGGGTTCATTATCCTGGAAATCTTGCCGGAATCGTTAAGCACTGAAAATCCGGTCAGGCTAATGTCGTATAGCTTAAGTTGGATGGCTTTCTGTCCATTGGGCATCAACAGGCAAAGGCCGGGTGTCGATGAAGGTATTTTGATGCGATGAAAATCCCTGGCTTCTACCCAAAAGAGGGCATCCGGGATAGGCATAGTGAATACCGATGTTCCGTCATAGTTGATTTCCGTCATTTTTTTGCCGATGAATGAAATCTTGACACCCTGGTGTTCGGTTTTAAAGGCGATATTGGCGCTGTTGCGGAGCTTCTCAAGCAGCTTTTTGGGGGGGCCGTGATAGAAGATTACGCTATTATTTTTTTTATCAATCTCAAGTATCGTGGTGATGAATGAATCGTCGTTATCGCCAAAGGAAACGTTCAGCAAACATCGGTTTTTACGTAAAATCGCCAGCTTATTGATGACCTGCTCAGGATTCCTGATTAAAAATGCAGATTCATATTTCATGGCGCTGTCGGAAGCCGGATAACGCTTTATTGCCGTGTGAAACATGTCAAAAGCCTACCGCCCAGTTTTAACGGAAGAGTTATAGTGAAATCAGGGTGCGGGTATATCGTTCGCTTTGGCTAGAGCCGTCCGGGCCGTAGGTGTTTGATGCCTGGGATTTGCCTTTTAAGATATGCAATGAACGATTGGTGTGGAGGCTTAACAGCGCGATACTCGCGCCGTTTTGTTCATTCAGGGTTCTGCACTCTGAGCAGAGGGATTGGATTCGCGTCCAGTTGTTCGTTAATGTATCGGTCAATAGGCTTGCCGCTGCGGCGCGTTGAAAATACTCATTGATACCCTCTTGACTATTAGGCAGCTTTTCAGTTGCCAATAGCTGCCCGCATTGGGTGTTGAACAATTCCAGTTGCTCAACCAGCTGTTTTTTATTCGCGGCAATGGTATTAATCAGTTCAGCGTTCTGGCCTTGCTGTAACGCATCGGCTTCCTGGGTGAGTTGTTGATAAAGCTGCTCAACCAGATGTAGTGCATTAGATACCAGCTTTTCTGTAATGGGATAGGTTTGTTCTATCATGACCGTACCTGTGTCGTTTTAGGGCATGGATATTTCGAATTGAATCATTTTTTTTGCTATCCTGTCGGCATCGATAGGATAACTTCCATCAGCGAGCGCCTTCTTTACCGAGCTTACCCTATCGATATCGACAGCCGAAGCAGCCGATGATGATTCAAATGCCTTCTTAATCTCTTGAGCGACTGTCGTAATGGCAATGCTGTCCTCTTTTTCGGTGTTCTTGACAGATCCTTTTTTATCGCCATCAATTTCAGTTTTCTGGCTTGTCTTGATGGGCACCGGGTTTGGCGATCTGCCTGTTATTGATTCGATAGTCATGTCAAATTCCTTGGTATCTTTTTATCTGTAGCACTTATCGGCACAATAGGGAAAAACTTTAACAGAATACTCGGGAATACGCTATATCCAACTAGGCCGGGCTTGCTCTGTTCAAGGTTGCCGGGAATTTGCCGGCGACAAACAACGGCGCACGGCAGCGCGGGATGCAAAAGTCCATGCTTGCTGAGCTTTGGCTATGCCATAATAACTTATCGGGTAGTTATTCAGCCCCTTGCTGTAAGGCGTGCCGCGCGCGCCTTCTCCGCCGCGTGGATAACATGCCGGTTCGTTGATGGCGCGCGCAGCACGCCCTACGCTTCAGGTAAGGCTCTGAATAGTTACCTTATCGGAAAATTAATACCCATTCAATTAATACAGGCTTTGGTTTACGGCGTAATCGATTGTCACTTTAGAGGAATTTATGTTAGTTATTGTTGGATATGTGGTTATTCTTGCGGCTCTCGGAGGCGGCTTTGTCGGTGGCGGTGGGCATCTGGGGGTGCTGTTCCAGCCTTTTGAATTCGTTATCATTATGGGGGCCGCCGGCGGTGCTTTCGTATGCGGTAACTCGATGACTGTCGTAAAAGCCGCTGTCAAAGGAGCAACGGCTACACTTGGCGGTTCCCCTTACGACAAGGCATTTTATCTGGAGCTGTTATTGTCGTTTAATGCGTTGACCAGCAAAATACGCAAGGAAGGCTTGTTGTCACTGGAAGACATTATCGATGAACCGCAAATCGACACGATTTTTTTGCCCAAAGTGCTTAAAGATCACCACCTGATGGAATTCATCCGCGACAATCTTCGCTTGATGCTGACCGGTGTTGAAGTCATGGCCCTGGAGGAGCTTACCGACCAGGTTCTCGATACCCATCATGAAGACGGTCATGCGCCGATCAAGGCGGTCCAAGGCGTCGCCGACGGCTTGCCGGCTTTCGGGATTGTCGCGGCCGTGCTCGGTGTTGTGCATACGATGGAGTCGGTCGGCATACCGCCCGCCGAACTGGGTAAATTAATCGCCGCAGCGCTGGTGGGGACATTTCTCGGTATCCTGCTGGCGTACGGTTTTGTCGGGCCGGTCGCGTCGGTAATGCAGCAGCGCTTTGAAGCATCAAACAACGCGTTCAAATGCGTTCAAAAAGGCTTGTTGAGCAGCGCCAAAGGCTTGTCTCCGACGATGACCGTCGAATATATGCGGGCGATGATTACGTCGGATATGCGACCGGATTTTTTTGAATTGGAAGCGCAAATAAAAGCCAGCAAAAATAAATAGGGAACAGCGATGGCCGAACAACCGATAATCATAAAAAAAATAAAAAAGAAAGGCCATGAGCATCATGGCGGCGCCTGGAAATTGGCTTATGCCGATTTTGTTACGGCGATGATGGCCTTTTTTCTATTGATGTGGCTGTTAGGGTCGACGACGGATGCCGACCGTAAAGGCATCGCTGAATATTTTCAGGACCCTTATAAAATTTCGCTGATGGGTGGGATGGATGTCGGCGACAGAACCCGGCTTGAACCCGGCGGCGGCAAGGACATTACGTCACAAGAACATGGGCAGGTCGATGAGAAAGACGATTTGAAACAGCTTGAGAAGTTGAAGGAAACTATCCAGGAGATGATCGATTCGAATGCCAAATTGACTGAATTCAAGGAACAAATCAAGCTTGAAACAACCCATGAAGGTTTGCGGGTGCTCATTACCGACAAGGAGAACAGGCCGATGTTCAAATTGGCCAGTTCGGCGGCGGAACCCCAGATCCAAACGATTTTAAGGGCATTGGCGCCGGTGATTAATGAATTGCCGAATAAAATCTCAATTAACGGCCATACCGACGCCAGGCCGTTCCCGAAAAACCAAACGGGATACACGAATTGGGAGCTTTCCAGTGACCGCGCCAATGCCGCCCGGCATGAATTGGTTAAGGGTGGGCTTGCGGAAGAAAAAATCCTCAGGGTTACCGGCTTGTCATCGAGTATTCCGCTAAATTCCGGCGACCACTTGGATCCGATGAACAGGCGGATTTCCATTGTTGTTATGAATAAAAAAACCGAGAACGAGATCGTGCAGGGCATGGGCAACGATTCTGGAACCGATGCCAAGGATAAAACGCCGATAGAGAAGGCCTTGACGCCCGAGCCGGATAGCGAAGCCAAGCCTGCCGTCGAGCATTAGGGTAACGTGCAAAAACCGTACATCCTATAATTTTAATTACGCGGCAGCCAAAATACGACGGCATGGATGCCGCCACTAAAGGGTGGTCTATGGACAGGCCAGTTGCCGGGAACGCTGATGATTAACGCAGGTTTTTCGTAACTATCCAACTTGTTGCTGCTATA
>SCST01000615.1 GCA_004299465.1 Methylovulum sp.
GCAGGGCTGAAGATACCAACAGGTACGGCTCATTGAGCGATGCTTTTGTCGGCTTCTTGCTGTATAGCGAATATCCGGTGGATGGCGGTGACTTGGTGATTAATGCCGGAAAAAATATCAAAGGAGCGGTCAGTGACCAGTTTATCGATAGTTGGCTACTGCGCATGGGTGACACAGAAGAGCGCAACCCTACTGTCTGGGGCGTGGCTTTAGGTTATACCACGGATGGCTTTGGCAATGCGGCCGATGCATCGGCTCCTCTCTTCCAGCAAAACATAGGCTCATTCGGCGGCGGTAAAGTCGCGGTCAGCGCATCCGGCAACATCGATGACTTGTCCGTGATGATGCCGACTACCGGTAAGCAGTTGGGGGTGCCTGATGATGATACGACCACCAATATCGAGGATTACCTGACTAATGTCGTGCAAGTTCAGGGCGGCGGCGAAATGCAGGTGAATGCCGGCGGCGACATCGCGGGAGGCGCCTATTACCTGGGCAAGGGCGATGGCGTGATTTCTGCGGGCGGGGAAATAAGCGGTAGCGCCAACCAGTTTGTGGATGGCCCGCAATTAGTCATGGGCGACAGTCGACTCAGCCTGAATGCGAACAGCAGCATCAGCATATCCGCGGTATCCGACGCGATGATATTGCATAATGGCGACGCCAACTTTTTCACTTATACCGATACCAGCGGCATCTCATTGAAATCGTTGTCCGGCGATGTGCACTTAGGGGCCGATACCAGCGTGATAGCTGATCCCGAGATTCTGGGCCTGGTAAACAGCAGTCAGGTGGCTTTATCTAACATTTATCCCGCTTCGCTGCAGGCAACGGCTTTCGGCGGCAGCGTATTGCTTGACGACCAGGTCACCTTATTTCCTTCCGCGACGGCGAATTTAACGATCCTGGCAAAAAATAACATCAGTTCTGCGGACAGTTCTCTCCGGCTCAGTATGTCGGATGCCGATAAAGCATTTTTGCCCGGAGCGGAATCGCCGTTATCCAGTCAAAAGTTAAATAACAATTTAATCGACGCCATACTGAACCCGTTCGGCGTTGATGACTTAGTGCATGCCGCAACACCGGTGCACACCGGCGACGAAGAGCCGGTAAGGTTGGTAAGCAGTGAAGGCGATATTCGCTCGATCCAGGTCAATGTGCCCAAAAAGCTGATCATCCAAAGCGGGAAGGACTTGACTAATGTATTGATCAGCGCCCAGCATGTTAACGAGGCCGATGTCTCGATAATATCGGCCGGCCGCGATATCCGCTACACCAGTGAACGTGATCCTGAGGGCCGTTTAAAAGATAATCCGAATAAAATCGAAATCGCAGGTCCAGGCGATGTGCTGGTCAAGTCCGGGCGCGATATTGACTTCGGCGCATCAGGCGGTTTATCAACGATTGCTGATATAGCCAACAAAAACCTCGTTAGCGATGTCGGTGCCAATATCACCGTGCTGGCGGGCTTGAATAACGGTTCGCCGGACTATGCGGCGTTTTTGGACATCGTCAAATACGCTGATCATTATAATGACTATAAGGCCTTGGTAACGGCTTTCATGCGCGAGCGCAGCGGCAATCCGGCGCTGGCTGAAGCCGAGGCATTGCCGGCGTTCAGGCAATTGAATGCGGAAGATTATGCTGCGATTCAACCGAGCCTGGATGCCTTGTTGGGCACTGAGTACACGGGCCAGTACGCGCAAATCAAGGCCTTGGTGACGCCATTCATGCAGCAGTTCCTTGGCGACCCATCATTGACGGATGACGCGGCATTAAAGGCTTTTGCAACTTTAAACGCCGAGCAGTATTTACCGATACAAGCGCAGTTAAATGTCTTGGTAAACAAGGTGTTTTTCAATGAGCTTAAAATATCCGGCTCGGCCTCCGCCGCATCGGATACTGCGGGCAATGCGCGCGGCTTTGGCGCAATTGAGACCTTGTTTCCCGGCACGAGCTGGAACGGGGACTTGAGTTTGTTTTTCAGTAAATTGCAGACCCTGCAGGGCGGCGATATTAATCTGCTGGTGCCGGGCGGGGAGATCAACGCCGGTCTTGCGGTTTCTTTCTCGGGTGCAAAAGAGGCTTCTGAACTGGGCATCGTCGCTCAAGGGCCGGGCGATATTAACGCCTTCGTCCATGATGATTTTATCGTCAACCAATCCCGCGTCTTCGCGCTTAGTGCCGGCGATATCCTGATATGGTCATCGGAAGGCGACATCGATGCGGGGCGCGGGGCCAAATCGGCGATTGCGGCGCCGCCTCCAGTGCATGGCGTTGACGAATTTGGCAATGCAACCACTGACTTTCTGCCTATCGTTTCGGGTAGTGGTATCCGTACCGCGGCGACGGCCGGAGATACAGCCGGTGACGTTTTCCTCTTCGCGCCTAAAGGCGTCGTTAATGCCGGCGAAGCGGGTATCGGCGGGACTAACGTAACCATTTCCGCAACGGCGGTATTAGGCGCCAACAATATCCAGGTCGGCGGCATCGGCACCGGTGTACCTACGGCATCGACCGGCAGTCTTGCCGCCGGCCTGACCGGCGTCAGCAACCTGACGGCCAGTGTCAGCCAGGTTGCGCAGGCCTCCGCCGATATGAGCAAAGATAGTGACGAGTCTGATAAAAAGAGCTTGAAGTTAGGTGTGCTCAGCGTTGATGTCATCGGCTACGGCGATGGAACGGGCAATGATGATGCCAAAAAAAATAAAGCCCGGTCAGGTTCGTAATGCCGATAGCATTATTAATGCGTCAGGTGGAATAAGCGGTATTGAAGGGATCATTTCTGCTAGACAAGGGCTGATGTCCTCTTTTTTCCAGCCAGTTTATCCTCAGGATGCTCAATAGATTTATTCTTTTGCTGCGGTTACTTGAAGTACCGCAGCATTCCGTATGCGGGATAAAAATATATCTGTAGGGACATTCGGGCCGACTGCGCGCCGCGGCTTCTCTTTGAGACAACGCGGTGAACCTGGCGTAATAATTCTGTAACGAATTTTTGTAATAATTCCAGCATCCATATGAGTGAGAAAAAAAATGAAACGGTTTTGTCTTTTATTGATTCTTTTAACCCTATTACCTTCGATGGCATCGGCATGGTGGAGCGATGAGTGGGGATACAAGAAAAAAATAAGTCTTGACGCGAAAAAACTTCAACAAGACGGTGTCAGTATCCCTGAAGATGCCTTTGCGTTAATACGTTTACATACCGGTAATTTTACCTATTTCATGGACCTGGCCGAAAAAGGCAAAGATATTCGTGTGCTGGCGGATGATGAAAAAACGCCGTTGAAGTTTTATATCGAAAAACTCGATTCCGTCAATGAAATGGCGCTGATCTGGGTTAAATTGCCCAAGGAAATCGCTAAATCCGCCGATCCCAGTATTTGGTTATATTACGGTAATGCTGAAGCGGTCGATGCCCAGGAAGCGGCAAGTGCTTATGACGTCGGCCAGGTGCTCAGCTATCAATTCGAGTCCGGCAGCGTCAAGGATTTAACGGCCAATGCCAATAATCCTTCCGAAGTCACGGCAAGCAATGCAGAAGGTGGCTTGATTGCCGGAGCGGCGGTTTTTCAAGGCAGCCAGATTATCCGCATACCATCCGCCCCTTCGTTACAAATGTCGCCGACTACCGGTTGGACGGTGACAACTTGGTTAAAATTTGATCAAGCGCCACCAAACAGCGTGCTGTTTCAAAGATCGGGAACGGCAGGCGCCGTAACGCTGGCGATAAAAGAACAAACACCTTATCTCGAAGTTACCGATGCGGCCGGCGCTAAGCAGGAATTTACCGCCGAGGCTAATGTCGCTCCCGGCACCTGGCATAATCTTGCCGTGGTTGCCAGTGCCGGTAATCTTGCTATTTACATTGATGGTACAGCCGCCGGCACTTTCCCCGTGACCCTCGCGGACTTAACGGGTGATATCACCATTGGCGCCGATGCGGTAGGTGCAAGAGGATTTAGCGGCTTAATAGACCAGTTGGCTATTTACAAGACGGCTCGCGATGCCAATGCGATAAAATTTGATGTGCAGATGCAAGGTGTCGGCTCGGCAGTGTTGACGTATGGCGAAGATGCGACGCCTGACAGTGAAGAGGGCGGTGAGTCGTACATCATGTCTACGCTGGATAATGTCACGATAGACGGCTGGGTTATCATCGGCATACTAGGCGTGATGTTTGTTATCAGCTTTATGGTGATGATCTCCAAGGCGATCGTTATTAACTACACGCATGGGGAAAATAAAAAATTTGAGCAGGCATTCAGCAAGCTGGGTATTCAAGATATTCAAACATTAAACAGTGCGCAAACTGAAGAGGATGAGGAGGATTTTGAGGATTCCCCGTTATTGTTTTCACTAACCTCCGACGGTTCTTTTAAAGGTTCATCGATTTACCGCATCTATCATGTCGGGGTTGAAGAGATGAATAAGCGCTTAATGAAAAGCGCCGGCTCTGATGCGTCGCAGGTTTTGTCGGCAGGGGCGATGGCGGCAGTTAAAGCCTCAATGGATGCCGTGTTGGTCAGGGAGTTACAGAAATTAAATTCGCAGATGGTGTTACTGACTATTGCCATCAGTGGCGGCCCGTTTCTTGGGTTATTAGGTACGGTGGTCGGCGTTATGATTACCTTCGCCGCGATTGCCGTCAGCGGCGAAGTGAATGTCAACTCGATTGCACCGGGTATTGCGGCGGCTCTGGCTGCAACGGTAGCGGGTCTTACCGTCGCTATCCCGGCATTGTTCGGCTACAACTACCTGGGTAGCCGTATCAAAGTGATTTCAGCGGATATGCATGTGTTCGTCGATGAATTTGTAGCAAAATTAGCTGAACAACATACCTGATGACAACCTGCGATAGCTATAAAAGAGCCTTACTATGAAAGTACAAGAAGACAATGAAGCGTATGACGAAATCAACGTTACGCCGATGCTGGATTTGGCCTATGTGTTGCTCGTTGTATTTATTCTGATGACCACGGCTTCAGTGCAGGGAATAACGGTTAACCTGCCTAAAGCTAGTGATACGCCAAGCCTTGCCAAGCCGCAAACCAAAGCGATTACGATTACTGCCGACGGTACCATCTTTTTGGACACTTATCCCGTATCTATGGAACAGCTTAAATCCACGCTGCAGCAATACAAGGCTGTAAATCCGGCGTTGCCTGTTGTTATCAAAGGTGATGCGGCTGTTCAGTATGTCAATATAGTGAATGTGTTGGCATTGTTGGGAGAGCTTGATATTACC
>SCST01000927.1 GCA_004299465.1 Methylovulum sp.
TGGCCCCATGACGGCAGTGAATGATCCCACCGGAACGGTCAATGACGCATTCCACAGCACACGATGTTTTCCATATCCAAAGCTGACCTCATCCAGACGAAGGGTCTTCTCGAGATGGGGGGGAAGGCCTCCTGGTTTTGTTTCACGGTCACGGTTCGCGCCGTCAATGGCCGCTTGCAACGACCAGAAGGCGCTTTCCAGGGTCCGCATTCTCTGGTACTGCCGCTGCATCTTTGCAAGACGGGTCAGTAATTGAGAGAGCAGAAGCACCATAACCATTACGATATTGAACGGCATCTGCCACCGACTAAGGGCCACGTATAACCCACCGGCGATAGTAGTGGCCAACAGAATATCTTGGGAGGAACTGAGCGCTTCCGTGCTGAGCACTTCCCGCTGAAACGCCCGGTTTAATCGCTTGGTGTCGGAATTGAGGGAAGGACCGATTAACTCTTCCCGCGCCATCGCTTTAAGCGGTTTAATGGATTGAAGGCTATCGGTTAAACAGGCGAGAAGGGATTTTAATAGTTGGGTCTGGCGGGTTCCAGCTCGATGGGCCATACGGATGAGACGGCTGAGTCCGTAGAGGATGACGATTCCTGGAACCAGCAATGCTAAGGTCGCCTTCCCCGCGACAACGAAGGCCACGCCCGCATACACAATGGCCTCGATAAGCAAGGTCACACCCTTGGCACCCTCATAGTACGCCATTGAGGCTCGCATTGCTTCAGTGCCCACCGCGTTGGCGAAGCTTCCGACAGGTTGGCGTACATAATACTCCCACCGAGCGGCCAGCAGGGCTTGAAGCAGGGAGAGTCGTAGATCCGTGGCGACGTGTGTGACCGTGTAGCCGACTTGGGTTTTGGCCAACAGGATAAATGCTCCTTTGACCGCTACACAGAGGACGATGGCAATCAGCAGCGTGCCGACAGTCGGCGTCAGTCCCACGGCTGAAAGGGATTGCGTCAGGAAATGCTGCGCGCCGAATGGAAGAGAACCGGTTGCTGAGGTCTTTTCACCGGTCGCCGCACTGAGCATCGGAAGCAAAAAGAGGAGTCCGACCCCCTCCGCGACACTGGCGAACAACAGGGAGATGAGGGTGAGTACGCTCCGTCGCGGATACATCCGGGCGATGGTACTTAAAAACCGCATGGCGACACACAGCAATTCCGAATGGGGTTGACCACGGACCAGGGATCCTGACGATGCAGGCAGGATCTTTCAACAGCCCGCGTAGTCTCTTTTTCCACCTTAACCGCGAACAATTCCTTTTAGAGGGTGAAGATCTCGATTCTCAGCAGTCGTTTTCTCAAAACGGCTAGGGTCGGGGAAAAGACTCTCCATCAAATGCTTGATGTAGGATCCCCAGTCAAAGTGCTCATTGTATTCGCAGTCATTTAAACACAAAAACTTCGGGCGATGGGAT
>SCST01000616.1 GCA_004299465.1 Methylovulum sp.
GCAATATTATGGCTTAGCCAGTTATGCGCAATATTACCAACTTATCAATCAACCTGAATATAAACATGAATTTCAAGTGATGATTGATATTTTAACAACCAATGAAACCTATTTTTTTCGTGAACCTGCACATTTTGAATATTTAAAAGACCCTGTCTTAAAAACATGGCAAGGCGACCCGTTTAAAGCCTGGAGTGCAGCAAGCTCATCGGGTGAAGAAGCCTATTCACTCGCCATTGTCCTGGCCGAAACGCTGGGGAGTAAAAAATGGACTGTACTGGGTTCGGATATCAGCACCCGCGTACTCGATATAGCCAGGAATGGCGTTTATTTAATGGACAGGCTTGAAAATATGGACAAGAGGTTGTTGGAAAGGTATTGCTTGCGCGGCGTACGGTCTCAAGACGGTTTTTTTTGTGTTGATGAAAAACTAAGAAGCCGGACAAGCTTTGAGCAGATTAATCTCGTAAAACCGCTATCGCCGGCCCTAAAACAAAATTTCGATGTCATTTTCCTGCGTAATGTCTTGATTTACTTTGACCAAGAGACCAAAAAAGACGTCGTCGACCGCATCACCGAGGCCCTAAAGCCAGGAGGGTACTTTTTTATCAGCCATTCTGAAAACCTGCATCATATTACCGACAAGCTAGAAATGCTCAAACCGTCGATTTTTATAAAAAAATAAACCATTGTCTATCACCACCGCAGGCAGCACATGAGCCATTGTTGCAACTGACGCATTTTATGAGTTCGGCAACTTGCCCAAGCTTGTCCGATAGTCTTTAAATTGCCGGTCACCGGAAGTAATATGCGCTATCCATTGTTTCATAAACTCAATCACCTGGTTTTTACCCCAGTCGCCTTCCCTGATAGTATCGCTTTTTGATATTAACGAGGCCAGCATCTGGTTATGGTCATCGACATGTTGCCCGTAGCCTGGATAGGCCTGATTCCTCATCAGTTCTTCTTCATTGCGAAAATGTTCGCGAATATGCTTATAGAGCCGCATGATATGGGTAATCAGCTCATCATTTGCCGAACTATCGGCAATTTCGTTAGCTAATGCAAATAAATGCCGGTGTTCGTTGTCGATGAGGGTGTCGTCTAATGTGTATTCGTCTTTCCATTCAAATTTCATGTCTCGGTACCGATGTTTGCAAGCAAAATTGATTTTACCCGCCTATTGTTTTAACTATTTGATTTTAAATATTAATTTTTTAAAGCAGGCGCGCCGGCAACTACTATAGCAAAGATGGCAACGGAGTAATAGCGCGGCAATCATTCCAGGCAGCCCCCGCCCACGCCATGACCGAAATCAGCGCATTCAATAAGTTGTGCATTAACTTTCTTGTTATAAAACGGCTAACTAGCTATGCTTGGGCTTTTAAACACGCATGAGTCCTATAATGTCCGAACAGCAACCCAGCATCCTTATTGGTTATTTAACAGAAGTGCGCGGTGACGGCATGGATGCCAGGATAACCGATGAGTATTCAAACGATACCCCGCTGATTAGAATAAGCGACGAAGACTTGCTTGCAGGGCAAATCGGTTCGTATGTGCTTATCCGGCAAACCACTATTAACGTGTTAGCCGTCGTTTTCAAGATGTGGGGGAAAGACCGTTTCGATAGCACCGGCAATCGTAAAACAGACCGTTTTGTTTCGTTGATCCCCGTCGGCGAAATACAGGATAACGGCACATTTATCCGGGGCGTGCGCCGTTATCCTACATCCGGGGCCGGTATCTATGCGGTAGGCCTGAATGAAATCAATGCCATTTTCTCAAAATTCAGGGATTACTGTTTTTTTATCGGGCAGCTCTCTTCACATCATAACTATCACCTGAGCCTTGATCCGCGCGCGTTGTTCGGCCGCCATTTCGCCATTGTCGGACAATCCGGTTCGGGAAAATCGTGGACAGTGACCAGCCTGATTCAAAACACCGTCAAAGCCATGCCTAAAAGCCATATCATCGTGTTGGATTTGCATGGCGAATATTGCTGGAGGGACAACGCAGGCAAGCTTCATTCCGCATTCTCCGAAGCCCAGGTCAATTATGTTGATGCGATATCGATGGAAATGCCGTACTGGATTATGAGTTTTGCCGAATTGGTCGATTTATTCATAGACCGGGATGACAGCAGCGCGTCGTTGCAGATCTCTTTTATGCGTGAAATCATACAACAACTTAAACGCAAGGAAGCGAAGCAAATAGGTTTAAGCTCGGTAACCGTCGATACGCCGATCTATTTCCCGCTGGCCGAGCTGTATATGCAATTCAAGAACGCTAACGAGGAAAGAAAAGATTTCGGGAAAGCCCAGGGCGCCCTGTTCGGTCAATTCGATGAATTCCTGATCAGGATGCAAAGCCGCCTCAACGATGTCCGTTTCAATTTTTTGTTGAAACCCAGGATACACAACAATTCCGACAGCATGACTGATTTGTTGCGGCAGTTTGTCGGGCTTACCGAGAAGAAAGCCAATATTACCGTGATCGATTTAAGTTCCGTGCCTACCGGCATCAGGCCTGCCGTCTGCTCGCAGGTGGGACGCCTGGCTTATGAGTTCAATTACTGGAACCCCAAGCGGCGGGAGTTTCCGATTACACTGATTTGTGAGGAAGCGCATGCCTATATCCCCAGGGAAAAAGGCGGGCAATTTGAAGGCACCAAAAAAATGATGGAACGTATCGCCAAAGAAGGCCGTAAATACGGCGTCTCTATCGGCGTCGTCAGCCAACGGCCTACCGAATTATCTGAAACCATGCTGGCGCAATGCAGTTCTTTTATCTGTCTGCGTACCTCCAATCCCGACGACCAAGCTTACATCAGGAAACTGGTGCCGGAAGCCGAGGGCGACTTAACGGACACATTAAGTTCACTGGGCAGGGGCGAAGCGCTGGTATTGGGTGAAGCAACGCCTATTCCTACCCGTGTACAGATTTACCGGCCCAATCCTGAACCCAAAAGTAACGATGTGGATTATTTTACCGGCTGGCGCGAAGGCCCTGAAGACCTTGATGTCGCTGAAATCATACAGTTATGGCGCACCCAGACGAGGAAATGATGTGCGCTGCATGGCCTGGGTTCCGCAACACACTAAAACCAGGGGCGCTATTACAGCGAGCGGTATCCGCATTGATAAAGCATTCGGGCAAAAAAGGGGAGGCTGAAACTGCGCCCAGCAACACACCCAAAAACCAGCCATTGCTAGGTATGCTTTACAAGCTCATTGTATAATTCATCGCATTGTTACTGTCGATAAGGATAACTTGAAGTATGGCACCTGAAAAAACCTCTATTCGCCGTCGCGGCATTTACTTATTACCTAACCTGTTTACTACAGGCGCGTTGTTTTCCGGATTTTATGCCATTACTTCAGCGATGAACGGACGCTACGAAACGGCTGTAGTCGCCATTTTTGTCGCGATGATCCTGGATGGCCTGGATGGCCGGGTAGCGCGCCTGACCAATACCCAAAGTGAGTTCGGCGCGCAATACGACAGCTTGTCGGACATGGTGTCATTCGGCGCCGCACCGGCACTGGTGATGTATCTATGGGCCTTTTCGAGCTTAGGCCGATTGGGTTTGTTTGCGGCGTTTGTACATACAGCAGGCGGTGCATTAAGGCTGGCCAGGTTTAATACCCAACTGGAGACTGCCGATAAACGCTATTTCCAGGGTTTGCCTAGCCCTGCCGCAGCGGCTATTCTTGCCGGTTTTATCTGGATTTGCCTGGAACACGACTACCCCATCGACATGGTGAAATATATTGCCATCACGTTAACCCTGGGTACGGGCTTATTAATGGTCAGTAATTTCCGCTACTCAAGCTTTAAGCAGATTGACTTAAAAGGCAGGGTGCCGTTTTTTGTCGCCATTGCCATGATGCTGGCTGTTGCATTTATCATGGCGCAACCGCAAACGATGTTGTTTTTACTGTTTTTGGCCTACGCGATTTCCGGGCCGGTAATTACCTTAGTCCAGCGTAAGCGCATATTGCAGGAACGTAAAGGCTAAAATGGGCTTGATGGCGTTTTCTCATTCAGGTATAGTCCATCGTC
>SCST01000840.1 GCA_004299465.1 Methylovulum sp.
CACACGCTCCAGAATGCGAAGCCCCTCCTCCAAGCCCGGACCGCGAAATGAACGGCCTGACGACCGATTGGCCTTATCGTAGGAGGACTTGAGGATGAGGGGAACCCGGCAAGCTTCGCATACCGCCTTGATCGCCTCGCCAATTCTGAGTAGGTGATCCTCGCTCTCGATGACGCATGGACCAGCCACTAGAAGAAGCGGCGCTCCGCCGCCAAGCGTCAGTTCGCCGATCTGCACCCGTTTCGTCAGCATCATAGGGTTTAGGGTTTAGGGTTTAGGGTTTAGGGAGATCCTTCTTAGACCCTTTACCCTATACCCTCTACCCTGTCTTCTATGCCCTGGCCTCCTGTCGTGCCAGCGAAGCCTTAACGAACTCACGGAACAGTGGGTGAGGTCGCTTGGGACGCGACTTGAACTCGGGGTGGAATTGGCCGCCAACGAACCACGGGTGATCCGGGAGCTCGATCATCTCCACCAGCATATTGTCTGGTGAAAACCCACACAGCCGCATTCCGTGGCGCTCCAGGATGCCCCGGTAGTCATTGTTGACCTCGTAGCGATGGCGGTGACGTTCGCTGATCTCAGTGGTCCCGTAGGCCTGGTAGGCGACAGACGGCACCACGATACGGCACGGGTACGCCCCCAGCCGCATAGTCCCCCCCAAGCTGGTGATCCCCCGTTGCTCAGACATGAGATCAACGACCGGGTGGGGGGAATTCAGATCGAACTCGCGGCTATTAGCGCCCTGTAGGCCGCACACGTGCCTGGCAAATTCGATGACAGCACACTGCATCCCCAGGCAGATCCCGAAGAACGGGATTCGCTCTTCGCGAGCAAAGGCGATGGCCGCAATCTTCCCCTCGACCCCTCGACTTCCAAAGCCCCCCGGAACCAAGATGCCTGCGACATCGTGCAGATGCTCCTTTGGGCCGTCGCGCGCCACCATCTCCCCATCCACCGACTTGATGTGGACCTGACAGTCGTTGGCGATGCCGCCGTGGATAATAGCCTCAGTCAGGCTTTTATACGAGTCTTTGAGCTCAAGGTATTTCCCGACTACCGCGATCGTCACGCAGGCCGTGGATTCCTTCTCCTTCCGAACGATGGCCTCCCAGGCGCTCAGATCGGCTTCGGTCTGTGGCAGGCCGAGCATCTGGACAATGATCGCATCCAGTCCCTCACTGCGCAGGACCAGCGGCACCTCGTAGATGCTGTTTACATCCTTCGCGGTGATGACCGCCTTTTCGGAGACGTTGCAGAAAAGCGCAATCTTGGCTTTCAGCTCTTTGGGGAGGAGCCGGTCCGTCCGGCACAGCAGGATATCCGGCTGAATCCCGATCTGGAGCAGTTCCTTTACGCTGTGCTGGGTCGGCTTCGACTTCAGTTCGCCGGCCGGCGCAATGTACGGAACCAACGTCAGGTGGATATACAGCACGTTCTCTCGCCCGACATCGCCCCTGAACTGCC
>SCST01000073.1 GCA_004299465.1 Methylovulum sp.
CATAACTTATTGTTGAATGGGTATTACAATCCCAAAAGTTCTTGCGCAGTACTCTGAATATACTGTGCAAGAACTTTTGGGATTGTAATATTAAGGCCGGGTAAAACGCGCATTTTTATCCGGTAATACCGGTAAGGGCGGCAATAGTTAGATAGGATGACGCTAATACCTGAAGGGTCGGCAGTCATCATATCGCCGAAATATGTCATGCTTGTTCCTTATCTGTGTTTATCCGATTCATTTGCGTTTCATTGGACATTAATTTATGGCGTTACCAATGGTCACCGGGATGGCTATGTCATGCAAGGAAAACCCTAGCGAAAAGCTTTCCCGGATAACGGGTCATCGCCGTCAATCATGAAAGTCATACTCACGGAAAAACCTTCCGTCGCTCGCGACATAGCCCGCTGCCTGAAAATCAACAACAGGCATGACGGCTATTTCGACGGCAACGGTTATCAAATTACCTGGGCATTCGGGCATCTGGTCGAATTGAAGGAGCCCGATGATTATCGCGCCGAATGGAAACGCTGGACCTTGGCGTCGCTGCCGATTATTCCCGAACATTTTGAATTAAAAGCCAGGGGCGATGCCGGCGCGCAAAAACAGTTAAACATCATCAAGCGCTTATTTAAAGCCGCTGACGAGATTATTTGCGCAACCGATGCGGGCAGGGAAGGCGAGCTGATTTTCAGGTATATCCTGTCGTGGACGCAATGTTTGCAAAAACCGTTTAAGCGCCTGTGGATCAGCTCGTTGACCGATGAGGCGATACGCCGGGGTTTTGCCGAATTACAGGATGGCGACAGGTACGAAGGACTGTACCGTGCGGCCCGGTGCCGCAGTGAATCGGACTGGATAGTCGGTTTGAATGCGACGCGGCTTTATACGCTGAAATTCGGCGGGCAAGGCGTCTTATGGACGATAGGGCGTGTGCAGACGCCGGTGCTGGCGATGATTGTGCAAAAAGACCGGGAGATTGCCGATTTTGTTGCGAAGGATTTTTGGGAATTGCATGCGCTGTATAGGGACGCCGATTTCCTCTACACCGGCGGACGCTTTGAACAAAAGAGCGATGCGGAAACGCTATGTGCCGCCTGCGCCGGGCATGATTTCGAGATTACCTCTGTCAAAGGCAAAAAAGACACCATCAATCCGCCGTTGCTGTACGATTTAACGGATTTGCAGAAAGACATGAGCATACGTTATGGGTTCACCGCCGAGCATACCTTAAGCTGTGCACAGCAACTCTACGAAAAAAAGCATATCACTTATCCGCGCACGGACAGCCGTTACCTGAATAACGACCTCAAGCCGGCTATAAAACCCTTATTGGAAAAACTGCGCGTGCATTTCAGCGAGCCGATAGCGGGACTGGATCTTGAAAACCTTGGCTTAAGCCATCGCTATTTTAATGACGGCAAGGTCACCGACCACCATGCGATCATCCCGACAAGCAGTCTGCCGGGAACCTTAAACGGAGACGAAGGCAAGGTTTATGACGCGATTGCGATACGCTTGATTGCGGCGTTTTATCCGCCGTGCATCAAGCGGATTACGACGGTTTTGGGCCGTGTCCGTGAAGCCGATATAAGTTTTAAAACGACCGGTACGATCATCGAAGCGCCGGGCTGGCAAGTGCTGTATAAAACCGCCACGACTGGCGATAAAGACCAGAAGATTTTGCCTCATTTTGTGCAGGGCGAAACCGGGCCGCAGCAAGCATCGATTACCCAGGGCAAAACCACTGCGCCTAAAGCCTATAACGAAGCGAGTTTGCTGGGCATGATGGAGTCGGCGGGCAAAACCTGTGACGATGACGCGCTCAAGGAGGCGTTAAAAGAAAAAGGACTCGGTACGCCGGCGACCCGCGCATCGATTATCGAGGTATTAATCAAGCGCGGCTATGTACAGCGGCAAAAGAAAGCCTTGCTCAGTACCGAATCCGGCCGTCACCTGATCTCAATCATCAGCGATGAGCGCTTGAAATCGGCGGCGCTGACCGGCGAATGGGAAGCCAAGCTCAAGCAAATAGAACATAAGGCCTACGATCCCGAACAGTTTATCGCCGAGATTATCCAGTTCACGCAAAACATCAAGGATGCAGCGGACAAACCGCTTTATGACGACAGCCGCTTAGGTGACTGCCCGCTGTGCCGAAAACCGGTTATTGAAGGCAGAAAAGGTTATGGTTGCAGCGACTGGAAAAACGGCTGCAAGTTTGTGTTATGGAAGGATATTTATGGCGTACCGGTTAGCCCGGCAATGGCCGGCCAGTTACTGCAACTGTCCCGTACCTTACAGACCTACGCCATCAAACCGGACGATAAGGTGTTGACGGCGCAGTTGACGCTCAATAAACAGGGCGAAATCGGTTACAGTGTTTCGCAAACAGCCATTCAGCCAAATCAAGCGGCAACGCTTGGCGATTGTCCGCTATGCAACGGCGCGATCATCGAAACCGCCAAAGCATACGGTTGCAGCGAATGGCGTAACGGCTGCAAACTGGTGATCTGGAAAACCATCGCACATAAAAAAATCAGTCCAGCGCTGGCAAAAAAATTGATCATCAAAGGCGAGACCGGCCTGTTAAAAGGCTTTAAATCGGCTAAAGGCACAGCGTTTGACGCCAATTTGAAGTTGGTAGACGGTAAAGTTGAAATGGACTTCGCTAAAACATCATGAGAGTGCTTTTTCCTTTGGTCAGAAGTTCAAAGCAAACGATAATAGCGACATTTATAAACCAACCCAGAGGCAATAATGAGCAACGTATTCAGTTTTACCGGCACCGTAGGCAGGGATGCCGAAGTCAGATATGCACCGTCAGGCATGGCGGTATTAAACGTGACCGTAGCCAACAACATCGGTTTTGGCGACAAGCAGCAGACCTTGTGGATCAGGGTCGTGCTGTTCGGCAAGCGCGCGGAAGGCGCATTGCAGAATTACCTGAAAAAAGGCCAGCAGGTGTTTGTGTCAGGCGAATTATCGCAGAGCGAATACAAGGCGAATGACGGCACGACCAGAACCAGCCTGGAGCTTACGGCCAATATCATTGACCTGGTCGGCAAAAGAAGCGAGTCAGGCGCGCCACAGCAAACGCCTGGCCGTGCTGAGCAAATACGCTCACCGATGCAGCAGCAAAATGTTGGCCACGATAATTTTGATGAACCTTATGATGACGATATTCCGTTTTAACGGTCTCTGATTAATTCGCGCTTCCATCGGAAGGTGTTTTGGAATGCCAAAGTTAATTTTGGCATTTCCGCCCGATCTTCATTTTTTATGGCGTCCATGTAAACTCAATCCATTAAACTAAGTTTGTTCAGGCAGGTTTTCATGCGTACCATCAACATCCACGAAGCAAAAACCCATTTATCAAAACTGGTTGATCTCGCTGCTGAAGGTGAGTCATTCATTATTGC
>SCST01000928.1 GCA_004299465.1 Methylovulum sp.
TGCAACGGCTTGCTGATCCTGAACGAAGGCATACAAAAGACGGTATTGGGCGCATTGACTTTCGGCCTGCTGGACGGTTGGTGGCGGTACGAGGACGAAGACTTGCGCATTCCCGGTTCGCCGCTGTTAAGCCCCGATAGCTGGCAGCGGGTGCTCGAGCAGGAAGGCTTTCCGGTCGTGTTGTATCCGGCGCGTTCGGCTATTGATCTGGGCCAGCAGATTATTGTCGCCGAGAGCGACGGCTGGATCAGGCAGACGGATAGGGTGTATCTTCAGCTTGGTAGGGTGGGCAATGCTGTTCTGCCCACCATCGACATCACTGATGGTGGGCAGAACAGCATTGCCCACCCTACACTGTTTAGAGAACACGTCATCGACGGCATTCTTAAAGCCTTGTCGCTATCGTTAAAAATCCCCAAGGACAGCATAGAAAACGACCAGCCGTTTTCGGATTACGGTATAGATTCGATACTGGGCACGGCCTTTGTCAAACAGGTCAATGAAGCGCTGGGCGTTGCGATGAATACCGCGATCATCTTCGACCATACTTCGGTAGAGCGCCTCGCGGATTATGTGCTGGCTACTTACGGCAAAGAATTGTCGGCCGGGTTTCAGCAGCAGGCGGATGACACCGTAGCGCGCGCGTCGCGTATCGCAATAAACGCCCCGGACGCCGCCCCCGCCGAACCCCAAACAACATCAGCATCGATAGCCATCATCGGCATGTCCGGCCAGTTTCCCGGCGCGAAAGATGTCGATGCCTTCTGGCAGAACCTGGTAGCCGGAAAAGACTGCATCGCCGAACTGCCCGCGCATTACCGCGACAACGACGCGAAACAGGCTTACCGCTGGGGCGGCATACTCGAAGACCGGGACTGCTTCGATCCGCTGTTTTTCAATATTTCGCCGCGCGAAGCCGAATCGATGAATCCGCACCAGCGCCTGATTTTGCAGGAAAGCTGGAAAGCGTTGGAAGATGCCGGCTACAACCCGAAATGCCTGGCGGGTGAACAGGCCTGCCTCTATATCGGCGCGGAACCTACCGGTTATTTCCATGAATCGTTTACCGGCTCTTCCGATGCGACGATTGCATCGCGCCTGTCCTATTTCCTGAACCTGAAAGGTCCGGCCATCGTCGTTAATACCGGCTGCTCGTCGTCCGGCGTCGCGATCCATCTGGCTTGTGAAAGCCTGCGTCATGCCGAATCGAATGTCG
>SCST01000617.1 GCA_004299465.1 Methylovulum sp.
GGAAGAAGGCCAGAAATCACTGATTGATGCGGTTAAAAATGCTTACGACACGGCGGCGGGATTAATCAAAAATCAAATCGATACCTGGCGTGGTTTTGCTAATTCATTGACCAGCTTCCGTGACCAGCTCAAAGGAGGGCCGTTATCGACGGTCATGCCTAAAGAAAAGTACGACGCATCCAAGGCTGAATTTGAGCGTTTGGCAAAATTAGCAAAAACCGGAACGGCAGAACAAAAAATAGATGCACTGGGAAAGCTCCAAGGGGCTGCACAAAGTTTCCTGGATAACTCAAAAAGCTTTAGTCCGGCGAATTATGCAAAGGATTATTCCTCGGTGCTGCGCATACTGGATAGTGCGATTGGTACATCCACAACCAAGGCCGACGTGGCACAGGCGCAGTTGGATAAATTGACGGACCAAGTCACGGCGTTAGGCGTATTGAATACATCGGTAATGAATGTTGAGTCGGCGGTTAAGGCGTTAACACTAGCGATGACGAATCTTAAAACAGCCAATGAGGCTAACGCTACCATTGCTGCCCAGAATGCCAATCGAGCGGCATTCGATACTCAGGAGGCGGACAGGCGCGCGACTTACGAAACGCCTATCACGACTAAAGCGCAAGCTTATGCGACGATCGGCGCTAATCTACAAAACGCCGGGTCGGCGCGCGGCTTAACCAATACCAGTAAATCTGATTTTAGCGTGTCGGCATCGTTTAACGCCCGCACGGGCACCAATACCTCGACGTATGACGGCTATACCGGCGGTGGTAATGCCGGTCAAGTGTGGGCTACACTGACATCGGATAACGGACAATTTGTCCGGGTACGTAATTTAGTCGCCCAGGTAGGACGGCGGGTTGAGGATTTAGTCGGCGGGGCCTTGCCTGACATCAGTTTGCGACTAGGAAAAACGGCATCAAGCTATAACTTTGGCGACAAAAGCGGCAATTATCCGGGTGATAATATTGATTCGCTAATGAAGGGCTTCGCCAATGACGCTACCGATTATCTGGCTGATAAGCTCGGCGATAAAGCGTGGTCTGAACAAATTAAAGCGGTTAATTTTAGTAGCTTAGCATCAGGTTTAAGTGAGCTATCAATGTTGATGGCGCATTTAAGAACGCCATTCAAGGAACAAGTTTTTAATCCTGCAAACGATTACACAAAGATTAATGGGACTCATCGTGGTGGTTTGGATAGGGTGCCGTTTGATGGTTACATTGCCGAGCTTCACCAGGATGAGCGAGTGCTGACAGCGCCAGAGGCTGCGGCATACCATCGGCAGACTATCGTAAATTCGAATATTGATAAATCGAATAAATCAATGATAAATAGCCGGCCATTTACGGCTTGGTATCAGTCAACCACCAGTAATGTAGCGAATAATGCTGCTGATTTATCGGCTTATAAGACGCCTTTAGCGCATTATGCTAAAGGCGGCATTGCTAACGAGGCGTCTATCTTCGGCGAAGCGGGGCCGGAGGCCGCCGTGCCTCTTCCTGACGGCAAGTCGATACCGGTTGTGCTATTTGATAAGACGCAAGGTAGCCGACATACTAACAGTCCACCAGTACACGTTAATGTCAAAGATACCACGGATGATGATCGCCGCAATACACAAGCCATCGTCGATACGATATTGCTAAGCATTAAGGCCAATGCGGCAGGGCAAGGCGAGCTGCGCCGCGAATTGCGCGAGACCAAAGACAAGCTCGATAAGCTGCAACGGGCAATGGATAAGGTCAAATCATGACAATATTTTTAGCTGAAGTAACCGGATATGATCCTGTTGCCGGCACCGAAGTGGTGTTGCATTTTTCTAGTCAGGCGATCAGCCCGTTTCGTTCGGGTGACGGCTACCGGCCTGATCAGTTTTACGATCCGCGTATTGTTGATATTACACCGTTTACTAAAAGCATGTTTGGCTCCGGGCGCACCTCGGGCAGCACGGCATCGGGTGGTGGCTCGCTGGTATTAAGCAATGCCGATAACGGTCTTGATGCGTATCATACCTGGGGCTTTGCAGGGCGCAAATGCGAGCTGTACGTCGGTGAGCAAGAGCAGGATTTTGCTAATTATGCGCTGGTGTTAACGGCGACTATTGAGCAGCCGCTTTATGCGTTTGGCGGCGATAGTGCCGCGACAGTTACCTTTAAACTGCGTGATAAAGTGCGCGTGTTAGATGTCCCGATTCAGGAAAATCTATACCTGGGCACTAACGCTACCACCGGTGTGTATGAGGGCACCGAGGATGATCTGCTGGATAAGCCTAAGCCCTTGTGTTTTGGCGAGTGCCTGAATATTACGCCGGTGCCATGCAATACCACGTTACATCATTATCAAATACATGATGGGCCCATTGAAGCCATTACTACAGTTTACGATGCTGGCGAGGTGGTTACGTACTATACGGAAGATTTGGCAAACGGTTATTTTACGCTAACCCAGCCACCTGCCGGCGCGATTACCTGCAATGTTAAAGGCGCAAAACCCTCCGTCTATTTATCGACAGTTGCCGATATTGTGCAGCATATCGTCGAGACGTACGGCGGCATTGCGACCGGCGATATCGACACCGCCAGCATTACCGATTTAAACACCGCCAACAGTGCAACGGTGGGGATTTACATCACCGAGGACACCACGATAATCGCCGTTATCGACGAGTTGCTATCCAGTATTAGCGGGTTTTGGGGATTCGACGGGCTGAGCCGGTTTTTTGTTGGCCGCTTGGCCGTGCCTACCGGCACATCATTGGCGACGTTTACCAACACCGATCTAATTGACATCAAATACATCGAATCAGGCGATGAGCAAGGCAACATACCTATATATAAGGTGCAGCTGGGTTATAAAAAGATTTTTACCGTGCAAAACGATGGTGATTTAGCCGGTATCATCACGCCGCAACGGCGCTTACGGCTAAAAAAACAATATTTAACGGCAACACGTACCGATGTCACGGTTAAAGTGGTGCATCTGCTGGCCGGCGTAATTAAGCGCGATACGTTACTGATTACCGGTGCCGGCACCGAAGCTAATCGGTTATTGACGCTCTATAAAACCGTGCGCGATTTCCTGGCTATCGTCGTCGAGTTTAATGAAGCTAATGCGGCATTGACGCTAGGATCAATCATCACCCTGCAAGTGAATCGCATCGGATTGTCCGCCGGTAAAAAATTTATCATCACGTCAGCAACGCCTTATTCACCGGCGCTGAATCAAATTGAGTTCGAGGTCTGGGGCTGATGGCGAATCTTAAACTGCTCTGGAAAAATGTCGCTAATAATTCAACCTTGTCAGGCGGGAGCTGGGCAACAGCCTTGCCGCTTAACAATCTAAAAGACAAGGTTATTTCAAAAGTCGCCAGAAGCACTAACCTGACGTTAGCCAATACAAAATTCAATGTCGATCTGGGCGCGTCATTGACGTATGACACGGTATCGCTGGTTAATCATAATTTTTCGAGCACGGCATTGGTACGTGTGACGACCAGTGCGTTAAGCGACTATTCCGTACTGGATTACAACTCCGGCTGGCTGGATATTTATGCGCCGGCTTATGCGCCATCAGTTATTGAGTGGGAGCAGGATAATTGGTATTTCGGCACGGTTGAAGATGCCGATTTGGATAAATACCAGCGCACCTGGTTTCTGGTGATCGATCCCGTGCAGACCTCACGCTATCTGCGCATTGAAATCGATGATGCCAGTAATGCTGACGGTTATGTACAGGCCGGGCGCTTATTGCTGGGTCAGGCACTGACCTTTGATGTCAATTATGATCTGGGCGCTACGATGCGTTGGGTAGATGACTCCATCATTTCGCGCGCTATCTCAGGCGCACTCTATGCCGACCGCCGCAAAAAACGCCGCAAGTTTACCTTTCAAAGCTCGTTCATCAGTGATAACCAAGCGTTTGAAGATTTATTCGAGATGCAACGTCTATTGGGTATTTACGGTGAGGTGCTGGTAATCCCTGATGCTGATGACACACTTAACGGCTTTCGGCGTAACTTTTTAGGCCATATAGTCACGCTAGACCCAATCGAGCATTACAAACTGGATTTAAACAAACAAGCCTTTGATCTGGAAGAATTGATATGACGACCTATGTAACCATCAACGGCCACACCTATTCGGACGGAAAAAACGACGGCGGCAGCGGCATCCGCTTTTTAGCCAACGGCGGGCATCGGGCTAATTTTTTACTGCTGCTCGCTGATATTGTTGCGGTCGCCGGTGGTGTCGGCGGCACTGAGGTAACT
>SCST01000618.1 GCA_004299465.1 Methylovulum sp.
ATCCCCCACACTCGTTATCGCAGGTGCCGGCGCCACAGGCATTGCCTGTGCGCTGGCCGCCGCCCGGCAAAAAATCCCGGTGCTATTGCTGGAAAAAACGGCGCAGCTTGGCGGTACCGTAACCGGAGCCTTGATTCATACCTTGGGCGGCTTTTTTGATGACCGGGGCGATGTCCTTAATCCTGGGCTGTCGGCGGAGCTGATTGAGCGACTCATTGAAGCCAGCCCTTTTACCTGCAAGCGGCGCATCGGTAAAACCTGGGTTTTAAACGTAGACCCTGCTATTTATCAACAGGTTATTAGTAGTTGGCTTAATGAGTATCCAACCATTAACGTCTGTCACCGGACCCGTATTAATCATGTATCGATTAATAGCCAGCGTATTGATGCAGTAACGGTCACCTGCGATGGGCGATCGCGCACGCTCAATACGCAGGCAGTCATCGATGCCACGGGCCGGGGCGACATTGTACGCACTATCGATTCGCGCCTGGTCACTGAGGGTTCGGCGTTAGCCGGGCTGATCGTGCAACTGGGCGGCGTTAGCCTTGGTACTTTGGACTTCCCCAAAGGCCTCGCGCTATTACGGCATATTCGGAAGGCGACTGAAAATCATGAACTACCGCCGGAATGCGCTACGTTATGGCTTGATGGCGGTGTTTATCCCGAAGAAATTTATGTAAAATTCAGTTTGCCGGCAAACAATTACGACCACGCGCAGATGCTAACCGTGGTCGATCAACTTTTAGCCTTTCTTCAGGCACGGCCTGGATTTGCCAAAGCCTTCATCAGTCGCCATGGCCAGTTGGGTATTCGTGACGGAGGGCGCGTACATGGTGATTACACGCTCACCGAAGCCGATCTCAAACAAGGCCGACAGTTTGACGATGCAGTATGCCGCGCCGCTTGGCCCATTGAACATTGGCATCCGGAACACGGGGTCAGCCTCGATTACTTCCCGCCCGGCCACAGCTATGAAATCCCTTTGAAAGCCCTCAAAGTCGGCGGGTTAAATAATTTTTTTGTGGCCGGAAAATGCTTTTCAGCGGAACCGCGCGCCCAAGCCTCGGCACGGGTGGTCGGAAGCTGCTGGGCAATGGGGGAAGGTTTGGTTAACGCGCACTTTGGAACATCTTAAAATGACACTGAATTTGGCTGAAATTTTCTTTAAACAATCGGCTTTAATGCCGGAACATCCTGCAATTCTCGGACCGCACGAAGATACCTCAACCAGCTACGGGGCCTTGCGAAAAGAAATTCAAACCCTGGCGGAACAGCTACTGGCCGCAGGCATCCATTCAGGCATGAATGTTGGCCTGCACTATCCCGGCGGCCAAGCTTATATCGCCTTTACCTACGCACTTTGGGCATGCGGGGCGTGCGTCACACCGATCCCGATGGAACTGGCAACAGAAGAAAAACAACTTATTTTCCAGCATATCGCTATTGACGCCGTCATCACCACGACCGACTGTCAGCTATTTGCCGCGCTTGCTCTCGGTGAAGCAATCCCTTTAACGGAACAAGCCGGATTACTGAATCTTAACGCCTTGCGTACGCCCCCCGCAGAGTTGGCGGGACTGAATCCGGCGTTCATTCGCTTTACCTCGGGCACCACGGGCGAGGCCAAAGGCGTGATCCTTTCCCATGAAACCATCTTTGCCCGCATCCAGGCCGCTAATCAAGGATTGCAGATCGATGCCAACGACCGTATTGTTTGGCTGTTATCCATGGCCTACCATTTTGCCGTGTCCATTGTCGCTTACCTTAGCTTTGGCGCAACCATCATTTTGTGCAAAAACAGCTTCGGCAGCACGATTTTACAGGCAGCCAACCGACATCGCGCCACCCTCATTTATGCCGCGCCAACGCATTACGAATTAATGAGCCACGACCGTAGCGATCAAACATTATCAAGTTTACGCCTGGCTATCGTCACCACCGCTTACCTCCGCCCCGACATTGCCGAGGCTTTTTATCAGCGCTTCGGCATCGCGCCGAATGAGACCTACGGCATTATTGAAGTGGGCCTGCCGGCGGTAAACCTTGACGCGCCCAAAGAGAAACGGGGCTCCGTCGGCAGATTATTACCCCGCTACGCCGTCAAACTTGACTCGCCCGATGAAAACGGCGTCGGCGAAATTATGCTCTTTGGCCCCGGCTTATTAGATGCTTATTACCAGCCGTGGAAATCGCGCGAAGTTATCCTCAACTCGCACGGCGGTTGGTTGGCGACAGGCGATTTGGGCTTCATCGATGAGGACGGCTATCTGTTCATTGTCGGCCGCAGCAAAGAAATGATCAGCGTCGCCGGCATGAAGTTCTTTATTCACGAAGTCGAGACGGTCCTGGAGCGTCATCCCGCGATCCAGGCCGCTTGCGTATTTGCCGTTAAAACGCGCCGCCTAGGCGAAACACCGATGGCCCATGTCGTGCTGGCCGAT
>SCST01000619.1 GCA_004299465.1 Methylovulum sp.
ATCTTCACAGGGTTTGCTGCTGATGCTGCCGAATATGTACAAAATCGCCGGGGAATTGACGCCGACGGTATTTCATATCGCTGCCCGCTCACTGGCCTGCCAGGCCTTGTCCATTTTCGGCGACCATAGCGATGTCATGTCGGCAAGGATGACGGGCTTCGGCATGCTGTGCTCCAATTCGCCGCAGGAAGTGCTGGATTTTGCGTTGATTGCGCATGCCGCGGCGTTGGAAAGCCGTATCCCGTTGATGCACTTTTTTGACGGCTTCAGAACCTCGCATGAAGTGGCGAAGATCAATGGCTTTGATGACGCGGTGTTACGCGCAATGATTAACGACGAATGGATTACTGCGCACCGGAATCGGGGCCTGAGCCCCGATAGGCCGGTGTTGCGCGGCACCGCGCAAAACCCGGATGTGTATTTTCAGGCGCGGGAATCGGTCAATACCTATTATCAGGCGATGCCGGGCATCGTGCAGGACGCGATGGACCGTTTCGCCGAACTGACAGGCCGCCGATATCGCTTGTTTGACTACCTGGGTTCGGCGCAGGCCGAACGCGTCATCGTCCTGATGGGTTCGGGCGCCGAAGCGGTTGAAGAAACGCTGGACTACCTGAATCGCCACGGCGAGTCGGTCGGCTTGTTGAAAGTGCGCTTGTACCGCCCTTTTGATGCCGACAGTTTAATAGCCGCCTTGCCGGCTACATGCAAAAAAATCGCCGTGTTGGACCGTACCAAGGAACCCGGCGCGGACGGCGAACCGCTGTACAAAGACGTCGTCACCGCGGTTGCCCAGGATTACGGCAAATTTGCAGGGATGCCGATCATCATCGGCGGACGTTACGGATTGTCGTCAAAGGAATTTACGCCCGGCATGATCAAGGCGATTTTCGATGAGCTTAAACAGCAACAACCGAAAAACCATTTCACTATCGGCATACACGACGACATCACGCATACCAGCCTGGACTGGGATGCGGATTTCCGCACCGATGCCCACGCCGATACCTTCCAGGCGATGTTTTATGGTCTCGGCAGCGACGGTACCGTCAGCGCGAATAAAAATACCATCAAAATCATCGGCGAAGCGACGGACTTGTATGCGCAGGGCTATTTCGTCTATGACTCAAAAAAATCCGGCGCCATCACCGTGTCGCATCTGCGTTTCGGCAGCAAGCCGATACGTTCGACCTACCTGATCGCCGATAACGACGCCCGGTTTATCGGCTGCCACCAGACGATTTTCCTCGAACGTTACGATATGCTCAAAAACGCCGCCGATAACGCGGTATTCCTGCTGAATTCAGCGCAGCCGGTTGACCGGGTCTGGGCCACGTTGCCGGCCGCGATGCAGCAGCAGATGCTGGCAAAACATATCCGTTTCTATGTTATTGATGGTTACAAGGTCGCCGAACAGTGCGGCATGGGCAAGCATATCAACACCATCATGCAGACCTGCTTTTTCGCCATTTCCGGCGTGTTGCCGGAAGAGCAGGCGATAGCCGCGATTAAACATGCGGTTGAGAAGACCTACAGCAAAAAAGGCCAGCGCATCGTCGAGCTGAATTTCAAGGCGATCGACGAAACGCTGGCGAACCTGCAACAAGTGGATTACACCTCGCATACCGATACCGCGCATGGCCTTGACATCCAGTCCCGCATTCCCGATTTTGCGCCCGATTTTGTCAAACGCGTCACCGGTGAAATTATCGCAGGTCGCGGTGACTTATTGCCGGTCAGCGCGATGCCGATTGACGGCACATTCCCGACCGGTACGGCGGCGTATGAAAAACGCAACCTGGCCCTGGAAATCCCGGTTTGGGAGACGGACTTGTGCACGCAATGCGGTAAATGCGTCATGGTGTGTCCGCATGGCGTGATCCGCAGCAAGATTTACCCAATAGATGCGTTAACTGGTGCGCCGGAAACTTTCAAACATGCGCTTATGTTGGGTAAGGATTTTCCGGCCGGTCTGGCGATGAGCTACCAGGTAGCGCCGGAAGATTGCACCGGCTGTACCTTGTGTGTTGATATTTGCCCGATACGCGACAAATCCAACGCCAGCCGCAAGGCCTTGAATATGCAGCCGCAAGCTCCACTGCGCGAAGCCGAGCGCAGCAACTGGGAATTCTTTTTAAGCGTTCCCGAATATGATCGCCGCCTGATAAAAGCCAACACAATCAAAGGCTCGATGGTGATGCAGCCCTTGTTTGAATTCTCCGGCGCATGCGTGGGCTGCGGTGAAACACCATATTTAAAACTGGCTTCGCAATTGTTCGGTGACCGCATGGTGGTCGCCAACGCCACCGGCTGCTCATCTATTTACGGTGCTAATTTGCCGACGACGCCGTGGACTAAAAATGCCGATGGCAGAGGGCCGGCGTGGAATAATTCACTGTTTGAAGACAATGCCGAATTCGGTTTGGGCATACGTATCGCTATCGACAAGCAATGCGAATATGCCAGGGAATTGCTGGCTTCGCTACGCGAGCCCTTAGGCGCTGAATGCGTCGATGCTATTTTGAACGCCGACCAGTCGGACGAGGCCGGTATTTACGAGCAGCGCGAGCGCGTCGCAAGCCTTAAGCAGCGGTTGCAGGCGCTGACCGGCAATAGCGTTGCGGTCGCGTTGCTGGAGCTGGCCGACAGCCTGTGCAAAAAAAGCGTCTGGATTATCGGCGGCGACGGTTGGGCCTATGACATCGGCTACGGCGGACTCGATCATGTCCTGGCCAGCGGACGTAATGTCAATATCTTAGTGCTGGACACCGAAGTCTATTCGAATACCGGCGGGCAAACGTCAAAATCCACGCCGCTCGGCGCGGTGGCGAAATTCTCCGCAGGCGGCAAGGCGACGGCTAAAAAAGACTTAGCCCTGTTGGCGATGGATTACCCGAATGTCTATGTCGCGCATGTCGCTTATGCCGGCAAGGACACGCAAACGCTGAGCGCCTTTTTGGATGCCGAAGCGCATGACGGGCCGTCTATCATCATCGCTTATGCGCCGTGTATCGCGCATGGCGTGGACTTGTCGAACAACCACCGGCAGCAAAACCTGGCCGTCAAAAGCGGGCATTGGCCGTTGTTCCGCTTCGACCCCGGCAAGATCAGGCAAGGCAAAAACCCGATGCACCTCGATTCCGCCGAACCGTCGATTCCATACCGCGATTTTGTCATGACCGAAACCCGCTTCAGCATGTTATGGCAAAGCAACCCGGATGCGGCGGAAGCGTTCTTAAAACAGGCGCAGCAGGATGTCAAACAACGCTATCACTATTATAAACAACTGTCGGAATTGACCTGGGACGACAATACTTCGGTTTCGGCGCTGAAAGCTCAGTTAAAAACAGAGGTGAACCATGGTTGATTTAAGCACGCAGTATCTGGGCCTTAAGCTCGCCAATCCATTGGTGCCGTCGGCATCGCCGTTGACTAAAGACCTGGACAGCGCGCGACGGCTCGAAGATGCGGGCGCATCGGCGGTCGTGATGCATTCGCTGTTTGAAGAAAAAATAGAAGCCGAAACGCAGCAGTTCGCACGGTTTTTTTACCAGCAGGCGATAGGGCATGGCGAAGCGGATTCATTCCATCCGGTGCCGGAAACGGTTAAAACCTACCAGGAACAGTACCTGGAACATTTGCAAAAACTGAAAACCGGTTTGGCAATCCCGGTTATCGCCAGCCTAAACGGCACCTCGCTAAGCGGCTGGTTGGATTACGGCCGGGCCTTGCAGGAAGCCGGCGCTGATGCGCTGGAATTGAATATCTACCATCTTGCCGCCGACATCCATGACGACAGCGCGACGGTTGAAAACCGTTACTTGGCTATATTACAGGAACTAAAGCGCCATATCCGCCTGCCGATTGCGTTGAAACTGTCTTCACAGTTCAGTTCGCCCATCCATTTTGCAAAACGCCTGGAAACCGCCGGAGCCGACGGCATCGTGCTGTTCAACCGCTTTTACCAGCCGGATATTGACCTGGAAACCTTGCAAGTGCTGCCAAAACTGGCATTGTCGACGCCTGCCGAAGCCTTGTTGCGCATACGCTGGACGGCGCTGCTGTATGGGCGCGTCAATGTATCGCTGGCGGTGACGGGCGGATTTCATCAAGTGCCCGACATTTTAAAAGCCTTGCTGGCCGGTGCCGATGTCGTGCAGCTTTGCAGCGTATTGCTGGAACACGGGCCGGAATATCTGCGAAACCTCCTCGTTGAGTTGGAAAACTGGTTGGACGAGCATGAGTATGAGTCGGTCAGCCAGTTAAAAGGCAGTGTCAGCCGGCAGCATGCGATTGATCCCGGTGCTTATGAGCGCGCCAATTATGTGCAGGTGCTGGATAATTATTCTTGTCCGGCGGGCGTGTTGCGATAGTTTGGGCTGATGGTATCAATTCAATCTGTTCAGCTTCAGTCAGAAATCAGGTATCTGACGCAGATAATCTATTAGGATGTGATTATGGATTTGTTTATTTTGCTTTTAGAGCCATTTTTGCCAGACATCGCCACAAAAATTGCTGGAAAAAATGCTAACCCTTTACGAAAAAGGTTATTCCGCTCAGGGGGATATTTGGTACTTATTGCCTTGATAATTGTTTTATATGAATTATTTGTACATTTAGTTCTGGAAAAATTGCCATTGAATCAATTTGATCTTTTTTATTCGCCAATTTTTACTGCGTGGCTTTTCGGTGCGACGGGTATAGGGCTACTTATAATTTCGTTGTATCAAAAGCCAATAGAGCGCTCAAAAGCTCATGATAACCAATAGGCTAGCGGACTTATATACTCTGAACGGCCAAGTTTTCGATTTTAAGACGGTATCTACGAAAAATTGTAAAAGCCTAAACATGACCGTGCGAAGTATGTTTATTTTATCGGTCGTCTCCAACGGGCTTAATCTAGCCGTCACTCACTCAATTTAGGAACAGGATCATGCAACCTATACGCCAAGTTTTCCTCGATGCCCCCGAGTTTATCCCGGTATCCGTGGAATTTCAGCATCACTCCATTGAATTGATTATATGGCCGCTGGAAGAAACGGCGGCGGCAGCGGCAGCGGAGACAGGCGAGCCTGCTTTCTTAATTGCCGACGTCAACCACATCGTCATGCCTTCGAGAGAAGAGCGGAATGCACGCCGCTAATTTTGTCGATACCAATATATGGGTTTACGCCCATCTGCGGGCACCTCATGAGCCGAAGCATCCGTTTGCTTTGGCTTTTGTCAAACAGCTGAAAAACGGGGTTGTCAGTCCTCAAGTCATTGCAGAGTATTACAATGTGATGCTCAGAAACGGCAAGGATGACGCCTGGATTCAAACCAATTTGGCTGTCCTTTTAAGTTATACCCGTTTGCAAGCACTCGACGCTTCCGTTGTTCAACGGGCATTATGGATTCGTAATCGCTACGGTTACTCGTATTGGGACTGTCATATTGTAGCCGCCGCTATGGAGGCGGGTTGCACCCTTGCTGTATTCCGAAGACATGCAAACGGGCCAAATCATTGATGGCGTTTTGACCGTGCTGAATCCGTTTTTGTCTTAATGGCTCGAAGCTCTAAATAATAAACAATAAGAACAGGAGAATACGATGTCTGCACAAACAAACTATATCCGCTGGTTTAACGAATTAACGATAGACGATGTGCCGCTGGTCGGCGGTAAAAATGCGTCGTTAGGGGAAATGTACCAGGAACTGACGCCGCAAGGCATCCTGATTCCGAACGGTTTTGCGATAACCGCCGAGGCTTATCGTTATGTGCTGGACCAGGCCGATGGCTGGGACGCGTTGCACCAGGCGCTGGATGATCTAAAGCCCGACGATGTCGCCGACCTCGCCAAGCGGGCGCGGCGCGCCCGTGAAATCATCTATGCGGCGCCGCTGCCGGACGACCTTGAAACGCAGATTCTTGCGGCTTTTGCGCAGCTCCAGCAACAATACGGCGAAGAGGTCAGCGTCGCCGTGCGCAGCTCTGCAACGGCCGAAGACCTGCC
>SCST01000620.1 GCA_004299465.1 Methylovulum sp.
CGAGCGGGAAAGGGCGGTATCCGAACTCAGGATCGCCGCTACCGCCTTTGAGTCTCACGAAGGCATGATCGTTACCGATTCAGGCGGCACGATTCTCCGAGTTAACCGCGCCTTCACCGAGATCAGCGGCTATAGCGCCGAAGAAGTCGTCGGCAAGAATCCGCGCCTGCTCAAATCAGGTCGCCACGATGCTGTCTTCTATGCAACGATGTGGGAAAGCATTCACCGTACCGGCGTATGGGAAGCCGAAATCTGGAACCGGCGCAAGAATGGCGAGATATATCCGGGGCACCTTACCATCACCGCAGTTAAAAACACGGACGGCGTCGTCACTCATTACATTAGCACGCTTACCGATATCACGCTGAATAAAGCAGCGGAAGATGAGATCAAGTACCTGGCATTTTATGATCCCCTGACTCGCTTGCCCAATCGCCGGCTTCTGCTGGATCGGCTAAAACAGGCATTGGCTGCCAGTGCGCGTAGCGGCCGGACCGGCGCGCTGTTATTCATCGACCTGGACAATTTCAAAACCCTCAATGATGCTTTCGGCCACGACATCGGGGATATACTCTTGCAACACGTTGCACAACGCCTGGAATCCAGTGTGCGCGAGGGCGATACCGTAGCGCGCCTGGGCGGTGACGAATTCGTCGTGATGCTCGAAAACCTGAGCGATCATGCCCTTGACGCGGCGGCACAGGCGAAAGCGGTCGGCAACAAAATACTCACTACGCTCAACCTGCCCTACCAGCTTTCCACCTACGAATATCACAGCACCCCCAGCATCGGCGCGACCCTGTTCAGCAACCACCCATTGGGGATAGAGGAACTCTTAAAACAAGCCGACATCGCCATGTACCAGGCCAAGAAATCCGGTCGCAACACCCTGTGCTTCTTCGATCCGCAGATGCAGGACGCCGTCAACGGACGCGCCGCTCTCGAAAGTGAATTGCACATAGCGCTTGAGAACCGGCAATTCCAGTTATATTACCAACTCCAGGTGGACGGCATCCAACAGGACGGTTCGCACTGCCCAGTTGGAGCAGAGGCGCTGATCCGCTGGATACATCCTGAACGGGGCTTGATATCGCCGGCGCAATTTATTCCGCTGGCGGAAGATACCGGGCTGATTTTGCCCATCGGTCAATGGGTGTTGGATACAGCCTGCGCCCAGCTCAAGGCATGGCAACAAGATGCGTTCACCAGTGACCTGGTACTGGCGGTGAACGTGAGCGCCAGGCAATTCCGCCAGGCTGATTTCGTGGCCCAAGTGCAGGCTACTGTGCAACGCCATGCCATCAATCCGAAGCAGCTCAAATTGGAACTGACGGAAAGCCTGTTGCTGGAAAACATCGACGACACGATTGCGACGATGAATGCATTGAACGAAATCGGCGTTAAATTTTCTTTGGACGACTTCGGCACGGGTTATTCATCCTTGCAATACCTCAAACGGCTGCCGCTCGACCAGCTCAAGGTTGACCAGTCCTTTGTCTGCGACATCGCCTTTGATAACAGCGATAAAGCAATTGTACGAACTATCATTACCATGGCAGAATGCTTGAATTTGAACGTTATTGCCGAAGGTGTGGAGACGGAAGAGCAGCGACAAATTCTCATGAGCAATGGCTGTGTTCATTATCAAGGGTATTTGTTTGGCGAGCCGATGCCGATTGAACAGTTTGAAAACTTACTGAAGCAGCGCTAATCGCTTTTGATGATCCTTGGAAAAAGCAATTAGGAAAATGGAACGCTGATGACGCAGATAATTATGATGAACACTGATTATCTTAAAGCGCCGATCAACTTCTCGTTGCCACCTGAAACGTGCACAATGGGCAACTTTACCAAACTAAACGTTACAAAATCTTATTTAATCAGTAACTATTCAGCCTCAAGCTAAAGTTGCCTATTGTAGGGCGTGCCGCGCGCGCCTTTTCCGGTGCGTGGGTAACGTGCCAGTCCGTTGATGGCGCGCGTTTATGCCCCAGAGGGTACGGCACGCCCTACACTTCAGATAACCTGGCAATGAGCTGAATAGTTACTTTAATCATAACGACCTGCGCCATCAGCGTTCCATTGACTTTGATGGCTGAGCAGTTACGGATAAATAGAGTTTTAGGATGATGCAGCCCGTAGAAAACATGGCTGCTGCATACATTGAGCGAAATTCCCTGGCAGTCTGATGTGGAGGAGGAATAGCAACATGGCTTCGAATGGCGTAATTTGGGCTAAGAACAAAGTTATCGGCAACATTCTGCATGGCGAGGCGATGCTCGTAGCGCCGTGGGTTACTTATGCCCTGTCCATTGCAATTTTCGGTATCGCCCTCGCGGCGCAATTTATCATTATGCCCGTGGAAGGAGGAGCCGAATTCGTCGCCTTCTACCCGGCGGTATTTTTTTCCGCATTCCTTCTCGGCGCGAGACCGGGACTGCTGACGCTGGCGCTGAGCGCTACAACCGTCGAATACATCTTCCTGCCGCCGTTTGGGTCGTTCAGGCTGGAAGCCGGCCAGCTCGCCCCGTTGGCGACCTTCATCGTGTCTGGGGGAGCCTTCTGTTTTTTGACCCATCAGATGCAGCTGCGCGCCGTGGAGTTACGCAAATACAAAGCCATCGTGGAATCGTCCAGCGATGCGATTATTGGCGAATCTCCCGGTGGCATCATCACCGAGCGCAAGCAGGCGGAAGATGCGCTCAGGGAAAAAGAGGAGCGGCTTGCCTTAGCCACAGTCAATAATGGCGTGGGAATTTGGGATTGGAACCTGCAAACCCAGGAAATGATCTGGGACGATTCGATGTATGCGCTCTATCATATCCGCCGCGAGGATTTCATCGGCACCGAGGAGGCATGGCGCGCGGCCTTGCACCCGGATGACCTTACCCGCGGGGACCAGGAAGTGGATGATGCGATTTCAGGCAAGAAGCCTTTCGAAACGGAGTTCCGGGTCGTCTGGCCCAACGGCGAAATCCACTACATCAAGGCCGTGGCGAAGGTATTCCGCGACGATATGGGAACGCCGTTGCGGATGCTGGGTATCAATATGGATGTTTCCGATCTCAGAAAGACCGAAGTGGAATTGCGCGAACTCAACAACGATTTCGTCACCTTGCTGGAAAATACTGGCGACATTATCTGCTTCAAAGGCCAGGACAGCCGCATCCGTTTTTGCAGCCAGACGCTTGCCAATATCACCGGCCACTCCAGTTGGCGGGACATGATAGGCAAGCACGACCTGGAAATTTTCCCCAAGGATACGGCGCGCATCTACTATGAAGAGGAACTGCCAATCTTCCGGGACGGCAAGCCGCTAATGAACAAGACTGATCCTTACTATGACGCGCAGGGCAGGCGACGCTGGGTGAACACCAACAAATTGCCGGTATTCGGAGATGACAAGAGAACCGTCGTGGGCATCTTCGGCATCAGCCGCGACATTACCGAACTCAAGGAGGCTGAGAACAAGATCAATGAACTCAACCGCGACCTGGAGCGGCGGGTGGACGAACGGACGGCCCAACTCGAAGCCGCCAACAAGGAACTCGAATCCTTTTCCTATTCCGTCTCGCACGACCTGCGTACGCCGTTGCGCGCCGTAGACGGTTTTTCCCGCATCCTGCAGGATGAATACGCCGATAAACTGGATGATGAGGGCAAGCGGTTGCTCAACGTGGTGCGGGACAACACCAGCCGAATGCAGCACCTGATTGATGACATCCTGAAGTTTTCCCGAACCAGCCGATTGGAAATGAGTTATTCTGAAATTGATATGCTGGGATTGGTGCATGCCGTTGTTGAAGAGCTCAGCCCTTCCGTTGCCGAAGTCAATTTGCAAATGGAAATTGAAGCCATTCCCGCGGCGACAGGCGACCGTTCCATGATGCACCAGGTATTCGTCAACCTGCTGTCCAACGCTATCAAATTCAGCCGCAGCAAAGATCCCGCCAAAATTAAGGTGGGTAGTTTCATTGAGGGTGATGAAGCTGTTTACTTTGTACAAGATAATGGCGTCGGTTTTGACATGCAGTACGCCGACAAGCTGTTCGGCGTGTTCCAGCGGCTGCATGGTGTCAATGAGTTTGAGGGCACCGGCATCGGCCTCGCCATCGTCAAGCGCATCATCGAACGGCAGGGAGGCAGGGTGTGGGCTGAGGGTAAACTCGACGAGGGTGCGACTATTTATTTTGCGTTACCAACCAAGGACAAGAATCATGAATAACGAGATGAAAGAAGTTGAAATCCTGCTGGTGGAAGATAATCCGACCGATGCAGAACTGGCCATTCGGGCGCTGAAGAAAAGTAATCTAGCCAATAACTTGGTAT
>SCST01000621.1 GCA_004299465.1 Methylovulum sp.
GGCCTGCGATATACCGGCATGATCGAAGCGCCTACAGCTTATAAATCATTTTATAAAACAATATATTAACGCCGCCGCACTTATTCGCGGCCCAGAAATGGAATCCGGAAAATCCAGCGCTTAAGGCATGCCTGTTTCGTGGCATGAAATCTGCTTTCATGGCATTAACCCAGTCTGATAACAAACCGAGATAAACCATGAGATATAAACAAATCCCACTGCTGGTACTGGCCGCAATTTGCGCGTTTAACGCCAGCGCAGCAAGCGTCGGTGAATCCGCGCCGCAATTTACCTTGCCCATGTTGCAACAGGGTCAACAGGTCGCATTGCAGGCATTTTCCGGCAAAGTCATCTACCTGGATTTTTGGGCCTCCTGGTGCGCGCCTTGCCGAATCTCTTTTCCGTTGCTGAACCGTCTGCATGAAAAACTGAAAGCACAAGGTTTTGAGGTCGTTGCGATAAACCTGGACGAAGATAAAGCCAAGGCGGAACAATTTCTCAAGGAACTGCCGGTCGGCTTTACCGTTTTACACGACAGCAACGGCGAATGGGCCGACCGCTATGTCGTCGAATCCATGCCCACGTCTTTTATCATCGATAAACACGGCGTAATCCGGCATATTCATCATGGCTTTACCAGCGACGATATTAACGGGCTGGAGCAAAAAATCACGCAACTCTTATCTTCTGCAAAATAACCCGTTTATGAACATGCTAAAAGCTGTCCCGATCATCGCACTGGCGCTATCAAGCGCGGCCTGTACCGAAGTCTTGCCCAGGCAACGCGGCAACCTGGCGCTGCCGCAAATGGCGCTAAGCCCCGACGCGCTCGAATTCGGCCTGCGCCAGCACACGGCCTTCAGCAAAGAAGCCGCCTCGGGCGGCTACGGCGGTGGCGGCGGAGGTTGCGGCTGTAATTAACCGCTGCGCTAACTTTTGCATCCGACATTCCATCAAGCCCATGAAATCTTTAAACAATACTGAAAAATCCGCGTTTGTCACCTGCTTAAGCCTTGCCGCGATGGCACTGCCCGGCTTGATGCAAGACGCTACGGCCGGTCGCGTCGAAGAAACCTATAACGCCGGTTTTCAATACGGTAATTATTCCGAAAGCGGCAAGCGCATCGGTGTAGACATCTTTGAAGGCGCGTTATCGGCGCCGATCGGTAAATCGATGACCGCAACGGTCAACCTGGTACGCGATACCATCACCGGCGCATCGCCCGTTTACAACCAGAAAAACGCGGATGGTTCGGTCAAGCAGGTGCTGAGCGGCGCATCGCCGCAATCCGAGTGCGGCGCGTCGATCTGCGAACAGCGGGATGCCATCAGCTCGGGGCTGACCTACTTTTTTGATGCCGCATCGCTTAACGTGGGCGGCGGATTTTCAAGGGAGCACGATTATATGTCCCGCTATTTCAATACCAACCTGAGCCTGGACCTGAATAACAAACTGACCACGCTGAATTATGGCGCATCGTTCGCTTTCGACGAAATCGAGCCGTCGCCGTCGCCGTGGAATGCTCAGCCCATCGGCTTTAAACGCAGTAAAACCAGCCAGCAGTACCTGCTGGGCGTATCGCAAATCATCGACAAGGACTCGCTGCTGCAAAGCAATATGACGTTTGCCTACCACACAGGTTATATGTCCGACCCGTACAAGGTCGTGGCTTTTTATAATGCCGACCAGCCCTTGCTGTTCGGCGGCGTTTTATATGCCAATGCGATTAAGGCCGATAAACGTCCCGAGGAAAAATTCCAGTGGGCCTGGTTGACCCAATATGTACGCCATTTCGGGCAATTCAACGACGCAGCGCTGCATATCGATTACCGTTTCAGCACCGACGACTGGGGCGTTAATGCGCACACGGCGGAATTCAGTTGGTATCAACCGATCGGCGCAGGCTGGCAGCTGGTTCCGCGGTTTCGCTATTATTCACAGGATCGCGCTGATTTTTACCAGGCAGTCGGCCTTAACCGTAAAGCAAGTTTCTATTCCAGCGATTACCGTTTAGCCGACTTCGGCGCCATTTCCAGCGGCATCAAACTGAGTAAGGAAATTACCGGCTTGAAATCCTTGCACCAGTTGAATATTCAAACCGGGTTTGAATATTACGACCATAGCGCCGACTACCAACTGGGCGGCAATCATGCCGGCAGTTTTGCCGATTTCAGTTATTACCTGGTAACGGCATCGTTTAATTTAAAGTTTTGAGTGTCCAACGTGGAGGCGTCAACATCATGAAAAAAATCAGCTTAATTATTGCGTTCTGGATGCTCGGCATCGCTATGGCATCCGCCGATATACCCAAGGCCGGCGTAAGCATGACGGCATTGAATCCGGGACAATGGCCCGCACAATACCGGATAACATTAACAATACCGCAAGACCACCACGCTTATCTTAATGCCGGCGATAAAAACATTTATATCCCCGTCAGCTTCGATGCCGGCGGACAGCTTGCAAACGCAGGGCTAGCCATCGACCAGCTACAAGCACCGACGGGCATTTATGACGACCTGGTGAAAGCCCAGGTATTGCGCGAACAAGGCGACTATAGCTTGGCGCTGAAGCAAACCCAGGCCGGACTGTTAAACACCAAAACGATCCCGCTGAACGTCAAATACCAGTTATGCAATGACCTGACGCATGTCTGCTTCCGCCCGCAGACCGCGCAAGTCGACTTGCCGCTGCCGCCGCCCGGCGTTATCGAAACCGCTGATGACGAAGCTTCGCAGGGCGTTATGGACAAGTTATTGATGCTGTTTAAAGATCACCAGGACAACACCATGCTGATATTCGGCTTGATGTTTATCGCCGGCCTGCTGTCGGTCGCCACGCCCTGCGTTTACCCGATGTTGCCGATTACGGCCATGTTTATCGTCAACAGGGCCAATGGCGTTGCCGAAAAAGAAAAGCAGCATGCCTTGGTCTACCTGGCCGGTATCGTCGGCACCTACACCCTGCTGGGACTCATCGCCGGCATGACGGGCGGCGCGTTTAATACCTTCATGCAATCGGCCTGGATTAACCTGGGTTTCGCGGTGTTTTTCGCCTTTTTCGCGCTGGCATTGCTGGGTTTTTATGAGCTGGCCTTCATGCAGAACGAAGTCTATACGCTGGACCAACGCTCGTCGCAAGTTAAAGGCTTAACGGGCACTTGGCTGATGGGCACCGTCGCAGGACTGGTCATTTCCCCGTGCGTAGGCCCGATTGTGTTTGCGCTGTTGCTGCAAGTCGCCGATAACATTGCCGACAAGGCCGCCGTATTGGCGTCGGCCAACCAACATTTAACATTCTGGGATCGTTTAGGCATCGCTTCGGCAGGCAGCGTGATGATGGCGGGTTTTGGCGCGGGCGTGGGCATACCGTTTTTTATCGTCAGCGTGGTCAAGTTTAAAAAACTGCCCAAAGCCGGCTACTGGATGAATAAGATTAAATACGCCTTCGGCTTTATGATCCTGTACTTTGCCTATGTTTATTTTAACAAGGGCATGGGCGTGCTGGGCGTAACGCCGGCAACAACCTTGGCGCTGGCCATCGGCATGCTGGCTATCTGGATCGCCGTCGTGCATTGTAATGTATTGACGCTATTACCCCAAGACGCGGCGCCCAACCAGAAAATCCATCATTATTGCGGCCTGATGTCACTCATTATCGGCGGTTGGCTCGTTGTCGCCGGTTTAGGGCAAATGCCTTTTATCAAAAACGCCGAAGCAAATATTATCGCCGGAAACAGCCAGCACATAACAACCGGCTCGGCTTCAGCGATACAGGAAGAGGCCGGCATTGCCTGGCATAGAAGCTATGCCGCCGCACAAAAACTGGCCGCTCAAACCGGCAAGCCCGTTTTTATCGATTTTTACGCAAGCTGGTGCGCCAACTGTATCGCCTTTAAAGAAGAAACCGTCCATAACAAAGCATTAAATGACGCTTTACGCAATAACGCTATCGCCGTTAAACTGGTCGATAACGAACCCGAATTTGAAAAATTTCGCACGCACCCTGAACACCGTCAATTAAAAATCGGCTTGCCCTATTTCGCCATCCTGACACCGGACGGCCTTGTGGCCTGGTCGGGTACGGATTACAAGGCAACGCAAAAAATGGTATCGATATTAACGCATTGGGCAGGCTGAACATTATTTTTATGAGATTTTTTGTATGATTAAACAATGGCTTGCTGCTGCACTAGGATGGGCGGCAGCCGTTTGCATGATAACTGATGCCTGGGGCTATCCGGAATATGTAGCGCCGACGGAAGCGACCGGCTGTACGTCTTGCCACAATGACAACTTCGGCAACGGCTTTAAACCGGGCGTGCTGGCCGCTTTCGAACAAGGCGGGCTGGCCGGGCTCAAAGCCTTCCTGCATCCGGCGGCGCCAAAGGACACCAAGCCGGTCATCCGCGCGATCAACAGCAAATGGGATATTACCGT
>SCST01000622.1 GCA_004299465.1 Methylovulum sp.
GCAATAAAACAATTGAAGTCCAAAAATGACGCACAGCAGGTCGGACCGCCGCCGGAACCGCCGCTTGATGCGCCTGTGGATATGGAAAATGTGCCGTTATTCGAGATACACAGCAATAAAACCTTGTGGGAGTCGGTCGATCTCGGCCTGCTGAGCTTGCAAACCGAACGGATACCACATGGCATCGCATTAAAAAAGCTGGAACTGAGCGGATTGGCGCAAAAACTGGACTTGTCAGGCACCTGGCGACGCAATGCGATGCACACGGAAACGTCTTTACGGGGACATTTGAAGATGCCTAACGTCGGGGCGTTGCTGGCGCAGCTCGGTGTCACCAGCGACCTGTCGGAAGCCGCCGGTGCTGCCGATTTTTCCGTGCATTGGCAGGCAGCTCCGCATCAATTCACATTAGCCGCGTTACAGGGAGAAGTTGATATTCATTTTAGCGACGGGCGTATTTTAAGCATAGAACCCGGATTCGGCCGCATTCTCGGCGTATTGGCGATGGCTCAGTGGACAAAGCGGCTGCAGCTTGATTTTAGGGATATTTACGAAGCAGGCTTGATGTTTAACTCGATCAACGGGCATTTCATATTGTTGAATGGGAAAGCCAGCACGCAGGACCTCATAGTCGATGCCATTCCGGCAAAAATAACCATCGTCGGCGATACCGACCTGGCTAACAAAACCGTTGACCAGCTGGTCAACGTCGCGCCGAAAGGTGCGGATGCCGTACCTATTGCTGGTACAATTATGGGCAAAGTAACGGCCTTGATTGCACGAACGGTAACGGGCGAAGACCAGGACGGCTTGTTCCTCGGTTCGCAGTACCGGGTTAAAGGCCAGTGGGATGCGCTGCAGATTATTCCGCTACACGATCATGACGGCTTGTTACAAAAAACATGGACAGGCATTACCGGCTTTCCGTGGCTACAGCAACCCTAAAGAGTTAGAGAGAGATTATGAGCAAATGTGCAGCCATACAAATGGCTTCCAGCCCCAATATTCGTTCCAACCTGATAGCCGCCGAACGGCTCATTGAGGAAGCCGCCAATGCGGGGGCAAAACTTGCGGCGTTGCCGGAAAATTTTGCGTTAATGGGCGATCATGAACTTGACAAGGTCAAAGTCAAGGAAATTGACGGCTCAGGGCCGATACAGGATTTTTTGGCGAGCGTCGCGAAAAAATACGCGCTATGGGTGGTCGGCGGCACGATCCCCATAGCGGGGGATGCCGACCATAAAGTCCGCGCCACCTGCCTGGTCTATAACGACCGTGGCGAACGGGTCGCGCGTTATGACAAAATGCATTTGTTCGATGTCAATGTGCCCGGCACCGACGAAATATACCGCGAGTCGGACTCGATTGAAGCCGGCAATGAACCCGTCGTTATCGACACGCCTTTTGGCCGTTTAGGTCTCGCCGTTTGCTACGATCTCAGGTTTCCCGAGTTTTTCCGTAACATGAGCAAGCAAGGCGTCGAGATATTGGTTATCCCGTCCGCGTTTACGGCGGAAACCGGCGCCGCGCACTGGGAATTGCTGTTGAGGGCAAGGGCGGTGGAAAATCTTTGCTATGTGATCGCGCCGAACCAGGGCGGATTCCACCTGAACGGTCGCAGGACCTTCGGGCACAGCATGATTATCGATCCCTGGGGCGTGGTGCTGGATTGTTATAAAACAGGTAACGGCTTCGTTTGCGCGGATATCAACCCTGAACGGCTGGAAAAAGTCCGCGGTTCTTTCCCGGTATTACATCATCGACGCTTAAGCTGTGAATAAATGGGGTGTTGTGAATATGATGCAATCGATTGTCAAAAGCTTATTGCTTGCCGCCGCGTTGGTCTCTTGCGGCGGCGGCGCCGAAGATGCCCGTTACAGGAATACGGAAATGCTGGAGCGCCCGCCTATCCTGCCGACCAACAGGCAGGCGGGCGATGCGGATTGTTGCGATGATGCCGTCATCCCGAAAAAACGCTATAAGAAAGGCCTGGGCGACGACGTTTACCTGACCAAGTCAACGCCGCTGCAAATTAAAATCAAGCAGCCGCTTGAGAATGCTTGGCTGACGCTCGGACTGGCATTAAAACAAAGCGAAATCAGGATAACGGATCAGGAACGTGATAAAGGGCTTTATTATGTCGCCTATCATCCGGGAAATATTCTGGGTGCGGTCAGTTCGTGGTTAAAAGTTGAACAAAAAGCGGCTGTCTATGTGTTAAAAGTGGAGCCAGACGGTACAGAAACCAAAGTCAGCGCGGTGATAGCGAGTGCAATGGAGCAAAACAGCGCCTTGGAGAAAGATCGTTATGACGATGACGCTTCCGATGATGCGGAAGACTTGCTGTACAACGTGTTTGAAACCTTGCGCGACGATCTGGAAGACTGACAGCTATGCCTTGTTTCGTAGCGCGCGCCGCGCGCGCCTTATGCGCCCGATTCTCGCGGGCATGACAAGGCGCGTCCGATGAAACCCTAGGCACGGTGCCTTATCCCTTGAATATTTATCCGGCCGTTAAGGCCGGATGCGGATTGAACTATGGAATTATTAAACCTGGCAAAACAAGCCATCCTGGTACCGGCCGGTATACAGGATAGCGCAATTGAAAACATTATGGGCTGTTTGCTCAGCTCGCCCGTCGATGCGGCGGATATTTATTTCCAGGCTACGCATTCGGAATCCTGGGTCATGGAAGGCGGCATCATCAAGGAAGGCAGCCATAATATCGAGCAGGGCGCCGGCGTGCGTGCAGTATCCGGTGAAAAAACCGGCTTCGCCTACAGCGACCGCATTGAATTGCCGGTCTTGCTGGAAGCTGCGAATAACGTTAAGGCGATACTGAGACAAGGGCAGGATAGCCGGATCGGACTGGTACATGCCGCCAACGCCGTGCGCTATTATCCGCTCGCCAATCCGTTAAAATCGCTGACGGACCAACAAAAAATCGAATTGCTGCAGAAGGTGGACAGCGAAACCCGCAAATTGGACAGTCGCATCGAAGAAGTCATCGTCAGCCTGGTCGGCGTACATGAAAGCATACTGGTCGCCAATCAGGACGGTTCACTTGCAGCGGATATCCGGCCTTTGGTGCGTATGAACGTCACCGTTATCGTCGTCCAGAACGGCCGGCGCGAGCAGGGCAGCATGGGCGGCGGCGCGCGCACCGACTACCATTATTTCCTGGAGGATGGCCGGGCGCTGGCATTCGGGCGGGAAGCGGTCCGGCAGGCGCTGGTTAACCTGGACGCCGGCGAAGCGCCCGCCGGCAATATGACCGTCGTGTTAGGCCCCGGCTGGCCAGGCATCTTATTGCATGAAGCGATAGGCCACGGCCTGGAAGGCGATTTCAACCGCAAAGGCACATCGGCATTTAGCGGGCGGGTCGGCGAACGCGTTGCATCGAGCTTATGCACCGTCGTCGATGACGGTACCTTACCGGGACGGCGAGGCTCATTAAGCATCGACGACGAAGGTACGCCGACCGAACAAACTATCCTGATTGAAAACGGCATTCTCAAGGGCTATATGCAGGACAAGCTCAATGCGCGATTAATGGGTGTCAAACCAACCGGCAACGGCAGGCGCGAATCCTACGCTAGCCTGCCGCTGCCGCGCATGACCAACACCTACATGCTGCCCGGTTCACACGACCCGGAAGAAATCATCAAATCCGTCAAAAAAGGTTTGTACGCGAAGAATTTTGCCGGCGGACAGGTCGACATCACCTCCGGCAAGTTCGTGTTTTCGGCCAGCGAAGCCTATCTGATTGAAGACGGCAAAATCACCCGCCCTGTGAAAGGCGCAACATTGATAGGCAACGGTCCCGAGGTGTTGACCAAAGTGTCTATGGTCGGTGCCGACCTGGAACTGGACAGCGGTGTCGGTACGTGCGGCAAGGACGGGCAAAGCGTGCCGGTCGGAGTCGGTCAGCCGACTTTGAAGATTGACGGCTTGACGGTAGGAGGGACGAGTGTTTAACGCGACAGTGTTAAACATGAGCCTACGCCGAACGATATTAAGGTATACCGGCGTAGGGCGTGCCGTGCGCGCCTTATCCGGTAATTGATCAACGTGCAAAGCCCTTTGGCGCGCGCGGCGCGCCCTACAAAGCTAATTTAAATACCGGAATAAGAGAACACCGTGCAAAACCAGCAACAAATCACGCAACTAAAAAACACTGTTCAAACATTACTGGACGAAGCCGTAAAACAGGGCGCTAGCGCCGCAGAAGCCGGCCTGAGCCAGGAGAACGGCCTGTCGGTATCGGTACGCTTAGGTGAAGTGGAAACGATAGAGCATCATTGCGACCAAGGCTTAGGCATTACCGTTTATTTCGGCCAGCGCAAAGGCTCGGCCAGCACGACCGATTTATCGCCGGAATCCATTAAAGAAACCGTCAGTGCGGCGTGCAGCATCGCCCGTTACACCAGCGAAGATGAATACGCCGGTTTGCCCGAAAAAGAACTGCTGCAAACGGAATTCCCCGATCTCGATCTTTACCACCCGTGGCCTATTCGCGCCGATCAAGCCATTGCACTGGCGCTGGAATGCGAAGATGCGGCGCGGACTTATCATGCCGAAATCAGCAATTCCGAAGGCGCGACTGTCAATACGCATCAAGGTATACGTGTGATGGGCAATACGCTGGGCTTTTTACAGGGCTATAGGTCAACCCGCCATTCGTTGAGCTGTTCGGTGCTGGCGCAGCGCGGCGACAGTATGCAGCGCGATTACTGGTATACCGTTGCGAGGAACGCCCGGCAACTGGAACCCGCCGTCGAAGTGGGTAAAAAAGCCGCCGAACGCA